>DATHEV010000031.1:0-2431 GCA_035318405.1 Iamia sp. | reverse complement strand
TGATCTTGGGGCCCATCGACCAGGTGGGGTGGGCCAGGGCCTCCTCGACCGTGACCGCGGCCAGCTCGGCCCGGGTGCGACCCCGGAAGGGCCCACCGCTGGCGGTGAGGACCACGCGGGCCACCCGGTCGGGCGCTCCCGGCCCGGCCTCGCCGCTCCGCAGGCACATGTGGATGGCGCAGTGCTCGCTGTCGACGGGGACGAGCTCGGCCCCCGGCGTGCGGCGGGCGGGCTGGACCACCGGGGCGCCGGCGATCAGGGACTCCTTGTTGGCCAGCGCCAGCCGGCGGCCGGCCTCGAGCGTGGCGAGGGTGACCTCCAGCCCGGCGAAGCCGACGACGCCGTTGACGCAGACGTCGGCCTCGGCGCCCAGGCTGGCGAGGCCCTTGGTGCCGGCGCGGACCTCGACGCCGGGCAGGGCGGTCTCGACCTCGAGGGCCTTGGCCTCGTCGGCCACGGCCACGATGGCGGCACCGGTGGCCCGGGCCTGGGCGACGAGCAGCTCGACGTTCCCGCCGCCGGCGCCGAGCGCCACGACCCGGTAGCGGTCGGGCTCGGCCGCGATGACCTCGAGGGTCTGGGTGCCGATGGAGCCGGTGGATCCGGCCAGGGAGACGGTGGTCGGGCCGGAGGTGGTCACGGTGCGGCGCCCCTCAGAAGGGGTGGATGCCCCACGCCATGGCGGCGTAGAAGACGACCGGGAGGACGAACAACATCCCGTCGAACCGATCGAGGATCCCGCCGTGCTCGGGCAGCAGGTTGCCCATGTCCTTGACGCCGAGGTCGCGCTTGACCAGCGACTCGCACAGGTCGCCCAGCGGGGCGGCGAGCATGGCCAGGAGGCCGATCTTCACCGCATCGCCCCCCGTCCAGGGGTGGAGGCCGAACAGGCCGACGACCACGCTGACCACGAACACCGACATGAACATCCCGCCGAGCAGGCCCTCGACCGTCTTGTTGGGGCTGGCGTCGGAGATCGGTCTCGTCCCCATGGTGCGGCCGATGATCAGGCCGCCCACGTCGTAGCCGACGGCGGCCAGGACGGCGGTGACGAGCATCCCGCGGCCGTCGGGCAGCGCCAGCAGCAGGGCGGCGAACGACCCCAGGCCGGCGACCCAGGCGATGCCGAACAGGGTGACGCCGACGCTCTCGACGACGCGCGCGTCGCCGTCGGCTCCGACCAGGTGCCAGGCCAGGGCGGCGCCGATGGTGATCACCGCCAGCAGCGGGTACGCCTCGATGCCCTTCCAGTAGACGGCGAGCGGGTAGACGACGGCGGCTGTGAGGCCGAGGAGGCTGGCCGGGTGGTACCCGGCCCGCTGGGCGGCGGCCTGGTACTCGCCGATGGCGAGCACCAGGACGGCGACGACCAGGAGCAGGACGAACTTCGGCCCCAGGAACAGCAGGGCGATGGCCACGGCGGCGGCGCCCAGGCCGACGGCGGTGGCCACGCCGAGGTTGCGCCCGGCGCCCCCCCGGTGATCCTCGGGCTCGGGCAGGGGGCGGGCCGGTGCGATGCGGCGCGACCCCGGCTCGTCCTCGTGCGGGGCGAGCGCGGCGACCGGCTGCACCCCGACGTCGTCGAGCTCGTCGAAGCCGTAGATGTCCTCGTCGAGGGGCCGGTCGAGGTCCATGGCCCCGAGCTGCACGTCGTCGTCCTCGGTGAGGTCGGCGAAGCCGTCGTCGCCGGCCCAGGCGCCGTCGTGGCTGCGCCAGTGGACGGCGGGCGTGGAGCCGCTGGTGCCGGGGACGACGCCGTCGTCCTCGTCGCCGGCCAGGATGCGGGGCAGCTCGCCGGTGCCGGGCTCGGTCCAGTGCGGCAGGGCGACCTGGCCCGAGGGCTCCTCGGCGAAGTCGAAGATCTTCTCGTCGTCGTCCTCGTCGGCGCCGCCGGCGGCCCAGCCACCGTCGGCGTCGAACAGCGGGCCGGCGGACTCGGCGGGACCACCGGGGCCGCCCGGTCCGACGCTCACGGCGTCGGCGCCCCAGCTGGGCTCGCCCCAGGCGGCCAGACCCTCGTCGAGGGCCGGCGACTCGGCCTCGGCCTCGTCGTCGGCCGAGTCGTCGATCGCGGTGTGGGTCTCGGTCTCGTGGTCGGCGTCGTTGTCGTCGATGGTGGGCTCCTCGGTCGGCTCCGGCGGGGCCCAGACCGAGGGGTCGACGGCCGGAGGGTCGACCTCCGCGCTCGGGGCCGGGGCGTCGGCGCCGGGGAGGGCGCCGACCTGGGTGGCGTCGTCGACGCCGGGCGCCTCGGCGGGTTCGGGGGCGTCGGATGCGGCCGCGGGTTGGGGGGCAACGGGCTGGGAGGCACCGGGGTCGGGGGCATCGGCGGGCTCGGTCTCGCCGCCGCGGCGGCGGGAGAAGAGGCCGCGGCCCCGGCGGGGCTCCTCCTCCTCCTCCCCTTCCTCGGCCGCCCCGAAGGCGGCCCAGT
>DATHEV010000030.1:0-4502 GCA_035318405.1 Iamia sp. | reverse complement strand
GTCCGATGCGCCACCGCCGGGATCTCGTCGCGCGACCAGGCCCAGACGATCTCGATCGAGGCGTCCATGAGCAGGGCCTCGGCCCGGGCGACCTCCAGGGCGTGGGCGGCGGTGGGGGTCCCGTCCACGCCGACGACGACGCGGCGGCACTCCAGCTCCTGCGAGGCCTGGCCCGCACGGTGGGTGGACGGGTGGTCGACAGGGGGTGAGATGGTGGCCACGGTGGGCTCCTCGGATCGGTGGGTGCGCGCCGTCCAGTCGACGGCGGGTCTCACCTCAGCGTCCTCCTCCTCGATCGGCGGGCACAGGGTCCAAGGTCCCGGGCTGCGGGGGTCGGTGTGACCAACGGCCCTACCGAGGCACCGAGCCCCCGCGTCTTCCACCCCGGTGTCAGCCTCCCGTTAGCACCGAAAGGGGTGCGCTTACTGCTGAAACGGCAGGGGTTCACGGATGGGATCTGCGCCCGTACCGTCGAGGGGACTGAACCCCGCGCGTCCCTGGAGGACCTCGATGCCCGCACCCGTCACCGCCACCCTCGGCTTCCCCCGCATGGGGGTCGGACGCGAGCTCAAGCGGGCGGTCGAGCGGTACTGGAAGGGCGACGACGACGGCCAGGAGCTGGGGGCGACGGCGGCCGAGCTGCGGGCCCGGCACTGGCAGCTCCAGGTCGAGGCCGGCATCGACCGGGTGCCGGTGGGCGACTTCACCCTCTACGACCACGCCCTGGACACCTCCCTCGCCCTCGGGGTCGTGCCCGCGCGCTTCGGCAGCACGCCGTTCGACCCCGCAGCGGGCGATCCCGCCGATCTCGACCGGTACTTCGCCCTCTGCCGGGGCGCCGATGGCCACCCTCCGCTGGAGATGACCAAGTGGTTCGACACCAACTACCACTACCTGGTCCCCGAGCTGGCGCCCGACCAGACGTTCACCTTCTCGTCGACCCAGGTCGCGGCCCACCTGGCCGAGGCGCTCGCCCAGGGCGTGCCGGCGCGGGCCGTCGTGCTCGGGCCCGTGACCTTCCTCGCCCTCTCGAAGCGCACCGACGGCGGTGAGCCGCTCGACCTCCTGGACGCCGTGCTGCCCGCCTACGGCGACTGGGTGCGGTCGCTCGTCGCCGCCGGCGCCACCGCCATCCAGGTCGACGAGCCGCTGCTCGTCACCGACCTGTCCGAGGCGGCCCGCGCCGCGTACCCGCCGGCGCTGGCCACCGTCCGCGCCGCCGCACCCGAGGCCGAGATCACCCTGGCCACCTACTTCGGCGACCTGGGCGACGCCACGGACCTGGCCCTCGGACTGCCGGTCGATGTCGTCCACGTGGACCTGGTCCGCGGCGCCGACCAGCTCGACCGGGTGCTCGCGGCCCTGCCCTCCGACACCGGGCTCTCGCTGGGCCTGGTCGACGGGCGCAACATCTGGCGGAGCGACCTCGCCGCCGTCCGACCCCTCCTCGACCGCGCCGTGAGCCGGATCGGTGCCGACCGGGTCCAGATCGCCCCCTCGTGCTCGCTGCTGCACCTGCCCGTCGACCTCGGTCGCGAGACCGGCCTCGACGACGAGCTGCGCTCGTGGCTGGCCTTCGCCGTCCAGCGCCTGGACGAGGTCCGGATCCTCGGCACCCTCGCCGCCGGCGACAGGGCGGCCGTCGCCGATGCCCTGGCCGAGAACACCCAGGCCGCCGTGGCCCGCCGGACGTCACGCCGCATCCACCGCCCGGACGTCGCCGAGCGGATGGCCTCGGTCACCCCCGCCATGGCGGCCCGCCCGTCGCCCTACGAGGTCCGGGCCAAGGCCCAGCGCGATCGCCTCGACCTCCCGCTGCTGCCCACCACCACGATCGGCTCGTTCCCCCAGACGGCCGAGGTCCGATCGATCCGCAGCCGCCACCGGCGCGGCGAGCTGTCGGAGGAGGCCTACGTCGAGGCGCTCCGGGCCGAGACCGAGGCGTGCGTCCGGGCCCAGGAGGAGGTCGGGCTCGACGTGCTGGTCCACGGCGAGTTCGAGCGCAGGGACATGGTCGAGCACTTCGGCCTGCTCCTCGACGGGTTCACCACCACGACCAACGGCTGGGTCCAGAGCTACGGCTCCCGCTGCGTGAAGCCACCGGTGATCTTCGGCGACGTCGCCCGCCCGGCGCCCATGACCGTCGAGTGGTCGGCCTTCGCCGCCGGGCTCACCGACAAGCCCATGAAGGGGATGCTGACCGGCCCGGTCACGATCCTCCAGTGGTCGTTCGTCCGCGACGACCAGCCCCTCGCCGACACGACCCGGCAGATCGCCCTGGCCCTGCGGGACGAGGTCACCGACCTGATCGACGCCGGCCTGTCGGTCGTCCAGGTCGACGAGCCGGCCCTGCGCGAGGGCCTGCCCCTCCGGAGGGCGGATCACCAGGACTACCTGGCGTGGGCCGTCGAGGCCTTCCGCCTGGCGGTCGGATCGGCCCCCGACGAGGTCCAGATCCACACGCACATGTGCTACGCCGAGTTCGGCGACATCCTCGATGCCATCGTCGAGCTCGACGCCGACGTCATCTCCATGGAGGCCTCTCGCTCCCAGATGGAGCTGCTCGACGACTTCGCCGCCCGGGACTACCCGAACGAGATCGGGCCGGGGGTCTGGGACATCCACTCGCCGTTGGTCCCCACCGACGACGACCTCGACCGCCTGCTGGCCCAGGCCACCGCCACCTTCGGTCGCGAGCGTCTGTGGGTGAACCCCGACTGCGGCCTCAAGACCCGCGGCTGGCCCGAGGTCCACGCCTCGCTCGAGCGTCTCGTCGCCGCCGCCGCCCGGGTGCGAGCCGCCACCGCCGGGCCGTGAGCGACACCTCGATCCGCGGATCGGCCACCGTCCGCCCGGCCGAGGAGGCCATCGACAGCCTCCAGGCCGGGCTCCGGTTCCGCCTGGACCGGGCCAGCGTCGTCGCCGTCCCGGTCCCGTCCGACCGGCGCACGGCCCAGGACGGGTCCTGGCCCGCCCACGTGGTCGCGGGGCGCTTCACCGAGGGTCCCGAGACCGGGGCGGTCGCGGTAGCCCGGGCGGGCCGCCTCCCGACCCGCCGCTGGCCAGGGAATCGATGTATGGCGGGCGTATCGGAAAGCGCGTACGCCACCACAACGGGCCTTCGTGCTCAGTGGCGCCATGGATCACCGCGCCGCACCGCAAGCGCCAGCCCGTCGTCCGCACCGGATCGTGCTCGTCGGCCTGGCGATCCTCGCTGTCGCGCTGGCGGCGTTCGTCGTGCGGCCGTCGCTCACGGCGTCCGAGGATGACGGTGTCATCCCCGACCGGGTGGCGGTCTCGGCGCCCGCGCCGTGGCGGTCGTCGACCGCCGTCGGCGCGCCGCCCCGTCAGCAGGCCGCTCTGGGCGAGGCCGACGGCGTCATCCCCGACGGGGCGGCGGTCTCGGTGTTCGACGAGGAGACGCCGGCGGTGGGCCGACTCGACCCGGGCCTCCTCGCTGCCCTGCGTCGAGCGGCGACGGACGCCGAAGCGGACGGCGTCGGGCTGCGGGTCAACAGTGGTTGGCGATCGCCCGAGCACCAGCAGCAGCTGTTGCTGGAGGCTGTCGCCGAGTACGGCTCGCCGGACGAGGCGGCGCGGTGGGTGGCCACGCCGGAGACGTCCCTCCACGTGTCGGGTGATGCGGTCGACATCGGCCCGTCCGAGGCCGCGGCGTGGCTGTCCGAGCACGGTGCCTCCCAGGGGCTGTGTCGGATCTACGGCAACGAGCCGTGGCACTTCGAGCTGCGTCCCGATGCTGTCGACGACGGTTGCCCGCCGCCCTACGCCGATCCGACCGACGACCCGAGGATGCAGCCGTGAACCGGGTCGCGGTCGCGCTCGAGCGCCGATCGGTCACCGTGCGGCCACCCACCTTGCAGACGCTGCCGGCGGCGGTGACGGCGAACGTGGTCGAGGTTCGGGCCCGGACGCGGAGCACGGTCATGGCCGTGGTCAAGGCCGACGGCTACGGCCACGGCGCCGTCACGGTCGCCCGCGCCGCCGTGGCCGCCGGGGCCGGGTGGCTCGGGACGACGAGTGTCGAGGAGGCGTCAGCGTTGCGGGCGGCGCGGTTGACGGTGCCGATCCTCACCTGGCTCCACCCCTCCGGGATCGACGCCGAGGCGGCGGCCGCCGCCAGGGTCGACGTCGCCGTCGGGTCGGTGGACGAGCTCGGCGCCCTCCTCGAGCAGGCGGTGGCGACGGTGCGGGTCCACCTCCATGTGGACACCGGGATGACCCGGGGCGGCTGCCCCCGCGGGCAGTGGGACGAGCTGATCGATCGGGCTCGGCGTGGCCACCAGGCTCGGCGGGTCCGCGTCGTGGGTGTCATGGGGCATCTTCCGGAGGCCGACCGGGCCGACCCGACGGCGAACGCACCGGCGGTCGCGGCGATGCACGCGGCCCAGCGGGCGGTCCGGGCGGCGGGGCTCGGTTCGCCCCTGGCCCATCTCGCGACCACGTCGGGGACGCTCACCGACCCGGCGACCCATCTCGACCTG
>DATHEV010000029.1:0-10056 GCA_035318405.1 Iamia sp. | reverse complement strand
GTGGGCCACGGTGCTCATCGAGCCGCGGTTCCTGGGGGTCCTGCGGGATCGCTTCGGACGGCACTGCCACATCGAGGGCGAGACGGCCGACGGGCGGGCCCACGTGCGGGTGGCGGCGCCCACGCCGCTCGACCTCGGGCGCCAGCTCGCCGGCTGGGGTGGCCTGGTCGACGTGCTCGCGCCCCCGGAGGTGCAGGCCGTGCTGGGTCGCATCGGCGCCGAGCTGGCGGGCCGCTACGGGACCGAGGTCTAGCTCGCCTCGAACCAGATCCGGGTGTTGCCGAAGCTGATCTCGTTGCCGTCCTCGAGCGGCTGGATCGACACCCGGATGCCGTCGACGCGCGATCCATTGGTCGAGCCGAGATCGACCAGCACCCATCCGGACCCGGCGGGGCGGATCTCGGCGTGGTTGCGGCTGACGTTGGGATCGGAGAGGACGATGGTCGACTCGGCCCTCCGGCCGATGGTGATGACGCTCTCGCCCAGCGGGATGCGGTCGCCGGTGGGGAGCACGAGCGACCCGGCCCCCGCACCGCCCTTGCCCTCGCGCAGCCGGCCGTTGACCTGGCAGGTCCCGGCCCGGAGGTTGCTGGGCTCGAAGGTGACCTCGACCGGGCCGAGGAACGAGTACGCCTCCTCGCGGGCGTGCTCGCGGGCGGCGTCGGCCAGCTCCCGCAGCAGGCTGTCGGCGATCTCGGCGAAGGCGGCGTGGTCCTCGCCGCTCAGGTAGACGATGAACGAGTTGGGCACGACCGTGCGGCCCCGGACGTCGATCGACCGGCTGGTGTCCATCTCCCGGATCAGCCGGCGTCCGATCTCGACCGGCCGCAGGCCCGACCGGAAGACGCGCGAGAAGGTTCCCTCGACGGCCTGCTCCAGCCGACGTTCGAACCCCTTCAAGCTCATCGGACGCTCACGGGCAGCAAAGATATCGGTACGGCCGGCCCCTCTCGGGGTGGCCCCCTCCCCCTTCCCTCGCGGGCGGGCTCGTGGGCGGCCGTCCGGCCTCGATCGGGTCGGGCCCCGGCGGCGGTGGATGATGGGGCCGTGCAGCCCACCTGGCCCCCTCCTGCGTGGGCACCGACGCCGGCCCCCGCCCCCGCGCCGGCCGGGCCCCGGGAGACGGCCGCGCCGGTCGCCGAGAGCGAGCGGCGGGTCGCGATCGACGCCCTGCGGGCCGTGGCCCTGCTGGGGATCGTGGTCGTGAACGTGGCGGCCTACCGCCGGGGCGTGGGCCCGATCCTGGCCGCCGCCGGAGGCGATGTCGGCGGTGACGTGTCGCCGCTGACCGTGGTCCTCTCGGCGCTGACCGAGGGCCGCTTCTACCCGCTGTTCTCGTTCCTCTTCGGCTGGGGCTTCGCCGTCCAGGACGCCCGCAGCCGGGCGCGCGGGCGCTCGGTGACCGGGCCCTGGTTGCGGCGGTGCCTGGTGCTGCTCGTGCTCGGACTGCTCCACGCTACCTTCCTCTTCGACGGCGACATCCTCGTGACCTACGCCGTGATCGGCGTCGCCCTCCTGCTCGTCCGGCGGGTCCCTCCGTCGTGGCTGGCCGGCCTCGGCGCCGGCCTGGTCGTGCTTCAGTCGCTCTTCACCACCGGCCTCGTGGCTCTGTCCGCGTCGATCACCCTCTCGGCCGAGAGCGCCGGGAGCATCGCCGAGGTGCGGGCCGACGAGCGGGCGCGCCTCGCCGCCGACGCGACCGTCTACGCCCGCGGATCGTTCGGCGACGTCATCCGGCTCCGGACCGAGGACCTGGCCTTCGAGGAGTTCCTCGGCCTCCTCACCGTGGGGGGCACGGTGGCGGGGATGATGCTGCTGGGGATGGCGGCGGCCCGGGTCGGCTGGGTCGACCCCCGCCGCTGGCCGGCCTGGCTGCGCTCGGCGATGGTGCCGGCGTGGGCCATCGGCCTGGTGCTGTCGATCCCGGCGGCGTGGCTGTCGGGCTCGATCGCTCTGGGGTCGGACCTGCCCGGCGAGGCCGCCCTGCGGTGGCTGGGCTACTCGCTCCTCGGCCCGGCGGTCGCCCTCACCTGGGCCGGCGTGGTGCTGCTGGCCGCCCGGACCGCGCTCGGCGGGCGGGTCCTCGGCGCCATCGCCCCCGCCGGCCGCATGTCCCTGACCCTCTACCTGTCGCAGTCGCTGGTGGCCTCGTTGGTGTTCAACGGCTACGGCCTGGGCCTCGGCGACGATGTCGGCATCGGGGGCGCCGTCGCCCTCGTGGCGGTCCTCTGGGCCGTGCAGGTGGCGCTGGCCGCGCTCTGGTTCCGGTTCTTCGCCATCGGGCCCCTCGAGGCGGGGACGCGCGCGGTCGCGTATCTCCGCTGGCCCGGGTTGCGACGACAGCGCTAACGTCGGCCCTTCCACTCGGGCGAGTGGCGGAATTGGCAGACGCGCAGGATTCAGGTTCCTGTGTCCGAAAGGACGTGGGGGTTCAAGTCCCCCCTCGCCCACCGCTCATTGGGAGAAGTCCCAAGCAGAGGTAGACGCTGACCCGGAGACGCATCCGGCGGACCCTGGGTCGATGCCAGACCCCAGGACCAGCCCCGCCCTCCGCCAGCTCGCCGCCATCGGCCGAGATCCCGACCCACTGGCCTGGTCCTGGGCCGTCGTCCGCCTCGAGCTCTGCGGCCGGCTCCTCCTGTCGCCCGAGGCCCGCACCACACTCGGCGCCCGACCTGGACACGTCCTCGACGTCAGAGGCCTCTGCAACACGACCGCCCTGGTGCTGCGAGCGATCGGCCGAGGCCGGACCATCACCGTCGACCGGCGGGGCCGCATCTACGTCCCGATGTGGCTCCGCCGTGGCCCGTCGTACCTGATCGGCGCTCGGGCCGACTCCGCGACCGTGGTGCTCGTCCCGGTCACCGTGCTCGACGCGCTCGGCGACGACCTGGAAGGGGAGGAGCCATGACCGACCGCCGCCTCCGCGCCCGGATCCTGCTGGAGGAGGCCCACGCCCTCGGCGTCGAGCTCGACGGCCTCCTCGCCGCCGCTCGCACCACGACGGCGATGCCGACGATGGCCTCCTACCTCGACACCATCACCCCGACCTTCACCCCCGCCACCGCCCGGACCTACCGGCCCTACTGGCGGCTGCTGGTCGCCCGTCTCGGTGACCACCAGCCGAGGTCACGACCGCGGACCTCACGGCCGTCGTCGACGCCGCCGGCGCCCGCGCCGGTACGCACCGCCCCGGCAGCACCGGCCGAGCCAGCCGCGAGACTGCGTGGCCGCCCTGCGTGCCGTGTTCAGCCGCGCCGCCGATGCCGGAGTCATCACCGGCAACCCGGCCGCCGCCCTGATCAAGCCCCGACGCGCACCCAGCCGCCGCCGTGCCCTCACCGACGACGAGCTCACCGACCTCATCGACGCCGTTCGCACCACCAGCAACGACCCCGACCTCGACCTCCTCTTGATCCGGTTCCACCTTGAGTCCGGCGCCCGCCGCGGGGGCGCCCTCAACCTCCGACGCCGCGACCTCGATCCCGACCGGGCCACCGTCTGGCTCCGAGAGAAGGGCGATAGCGAACGCGAGCAACCCATCTCACCCTCGCTCCTGTCCCTCCTCGGACACCACGCCGTCGGGCGTGGCGCCGACCGGCTCGACGACCCCGTCCTGCGCACCGCCAACGGCTCACCACTGTCATCCCGGCTCTACAGCACCATCTTCGACCGGGCCCGCACCTGCCTGCCCTGGGCTACCCGCACCCCGCTCTCGGCCCATGTCCTCCGCCACACCGCCACCACCGCTGTCGGCCGCATCGCCGGCTACCCCGTCGCCCAAGCCTTCGCCGGCCACACCCCACCGACCGTCACCGGCCGCTACCTCCACGCCACCATCGACGAGATCGCCACCGCCGTCGCCACCCTCACCGGCGAACCCCACCCCCTCGCCACCAACCACCTCAGACCAGCTGCACGCTGCCGTCGACGGTGAGGCCGAACGCACCCGATCCAAGAGAGCAGTCACGCTCCCGCGCCTCGCGTTGGGTTGTCGATCTGGGGGATCCGTGCCTCCGGGACGGGAGGTCGAGATGCCCGCAGGGACCCCGCGCCCGATCCTGGCTGGAGGACGCCCACGCCCTTGGCGTCGAGCGAGACGACGTGCTCGCCGCCGTTCGGAGTACGGCGTCAAAGCCGACCCAGCGCGCCGCCTACCTCACTTCGGTCGTCCCGTGCGCACCGTGTTCGGCCGCGCCGCCGGCACCGGGCTGATCAGCGGCCTTCACGGTGTTGACGTCGGAAGCGGCTGCTGGTCTTGCGTTGAGTCGTCAGAACCGCTTGGCCGAGGAGACGGACAGGGCGGGGTGGCGGAGTCCGAACACGGATCCGCGGAGAGCGACCCGCTCCTTCATGAGCGCGGCCATGCGACCGGTGACGACGCGACTGCCCTCGTCCAGGCCGAGCTGCACGATGCCGTCGCGTCGGCCGAGGCTGACGTACCAGGCCTGGTCGTGGTAGCGCAGCGGCCTGGGGGTGCGATCGGCCACATGGTCCGCGAGCGCGAGGGCGCCGAACACACCGGCGATGCCCCCAGGTCCGCAGCCCATGCGAAGCAGTTCCCCGTCCTCGGTTCGAGCGGCGGCAGCGTCGCCGACGCCGTAGACGTCGGGGTGAGACACCGAGCGTAGGGTCGTGTCGACGAGCATGCGGTCGCGGTCATCGATGGCCAGCCCGGCGTCTCGCGCCAGCGTCGGCACCGCGAAGCCGGTGGTCCACACCACTGCGTCGGCGTCGATGTGGTCGCCGTTCTCGAGCAGCAGACCGTCCCGAGCGACCTTGGCCACCGCGGCATCCCGCAAGACCTCGATGCCCAGGCGGTCGAAGGTCCGGTGAAGGTGCTTCCGTGCGCGTTCGTTCAGCATTGCGCCCGGCGTCCCCCTGGTGATGAGCACCACCGTGCGGTCTGGATGGGTCTCGGCCAGCTCGGTGACCGTCTCGATTCCGGTCAGCCCGCCCCCGACGACCGCGATCGTGGCCGCGCTGCTGACCCGATCGTGCAGCTGCTGAGCGTGGTCGACGGTGGCGACGGCGGTCGCGTGCTCGGCAGCGCCGGGCACGGCGTCCAGGTCCGCTTGGCTGCCCAGAGCGTAGATCAGCTTGTCGTATCCGACCGGCTCGGTCTCGCTCGCCAGCTCGACGTGTCGATCCTCGAGGTCGATGCGGGTCACGCGGTCGATCACCAGTCGGATGCCGGTGCGCTTCAGGAGATCGTCCAGTGGCACGTCGCGCAGCCGCTGGCCGGTGGCGACCTGGTGGTTGCGCATCCGCTCCTGGAACCGATCACGGTCGTTGATCAGCGTGACGGTCGCGCCGCTGCGCTTGGCGACCAGCTTGGCTGCGGTGACGCCGGCGTACCCCGCGCCCAGGACCGCGACACGAGGTGCTTCCTTGCTGCTGTTGGTCATCGAAACTCCTTCGTCTCTATGGGTTCGTCATGAGACGCCGCTCGAACGATGTCTGTGACAGCTGGAGGCCCTGGATCCCCGCAGCGCGGGTGGCGTCGCCGGGGCTCCTCGGTGGAGGCATCCCGAATCGAGGCCGTCGGCGCCGGCAAACCGCCCGAAGCCCCTGTCCCGGCGCGGAGATCCTTGAACCTCACCGACTGAAGGTCGTCTCCTCGTCCAACCACGACAGCTTCTCGGGGTTGCGGACGTAGTAGATGCCGCTGACACGACCTTCCTCGACAAGTAGCGCCAGGACTCCGTCGATGTCGCCGTCGAGGCGCACGATGAGGGCGGGACCGCCGTTGACGTTCGCCCGCTCGACCGACATCCGGGTGCGCACGCGACCCAGACCCGCGGTCAGCACGCGAGCCACCTTGTCGGCTCCGACGATGGGACGCAGCACGGCCTGCGTGACCCCACCTCCGTCGCCCACGACGACCACATCCGGGGCAAGGACATCGAGCAGGCCCTGCAAGTCGCCGGTCTCGATCGCTCGTTGGAATGCGGCCAGCGCAGCCTCGGCCTCCGCTGGCGAGGCGACCCCGCGATGTCGGCGCGCGGCGACGTGAGACCGCGCGCGATGCGCGATCTGACGGACGGCGGGGGCGTTCTTGTCGACAGCCTGGGCGACCTCGTCGTAGTCGAAGCCGAACACCTCGCGCAGCACGAACACGGCTCGCTCGGTCGGCGTGAGCGTCTCCAACACCAACAGCATGGCCATCGAGACGCTCTCGGCCAGCTCGACGTCGTCGGCCACGTCGGCGACGGTGAGCATCGGCTCCGGCAACCAGGAGCCGACGTAGGACTCCCTTCGTCGGCCGAGCGTCCGCAGCCGAGTCAGTGCTTGATTCGTGGCGATCCGGACCAGGTATGCGCGCTGGTCACGCACCGTGCCGAGGTCCACCCGCACCCATCGCAGCCACGTCTCCTGGAGCACGTCCTCTGCGTCGGTCGCCGATCCCAGCATCTCATAGGCCACCGTGAAGAGCAGGTTGCGGTGGGCCACGAACGTCTTGGTGGCGGCATCCGCCTGGCCATCGTCGGTCACGGCGCGACCGCCATCGCGAGAGCCGCCTGAAGCGCGACCGGCCGATCGACCATCGGCTGCCGGCACGTGTACTGGAGTCGCTGATCGGGTCGGACCAACGCCGCAGCTCGCACGCGGGGCGTAGCGGCGGGGGGCATGGCTCTCGTCATCATTCCAGTCCTTGTTCGATGTCGCCCAGGGCGCCGAGGGTTCGGCGCCCTGGGCCACCACAGGACGCCGGACCTCGCCGACTTGTGACATCGCCGCCGAGAAGACAGTCAGTCGCCCTCGGGTTGGTGCAGTCGGGATCGGTGGGTCGGCGACGAACGCGTCGAGCGCGGTTCGAACTGGGCGGCGGCAGCCCGGCCCGGTTGCTACCAGGGCACGGGTCCGTCCTCGTCGAAGAAACCGCCGGTGGGGCCGTCGGGACCGGCGATGGCGTACTTGACGGCGACGGCGGCACCCTCGGCTGCGGTACGGGGGATCTGAATGCCGAGCTCCTTGTTGAAGTCGGTGGCGCAGAAGCCTGGCGTGATGGCGTTGACCTTGATGTCCTGGTCCACGAGTTCCTTGGCGTACTGGACGGTGAGTGCGTTCAACGCCGCCTTGGACGTCGGGTAGTCGACTTGGGCGGGCATCGGGATCTGGCGATCAGCGTCGATCAGCTGCGCCACGGACCCATAGCCAGAGGTCACGTTGATGATGCGGCCGGCCTCGGATCGCTCGAGGAGCGGCAGCATGGCGTTGGTGACCCTGATGACGCCGAAGACGTTGGTGTCGAAGGCCCGCTGGACCCAATCGAGGTCAGCCTCGCTGGGCAGGTGGTTCAGCCCCTTCGACGTGCCGGCGTTGTTGACCAGGACGTCGAGCCGCCCGAACCGCTCGTCGATGAGCTCTGCGGTGGCCCGGATCGTGTCCGGATCGGTGACGTCGAGTGCGGTCGGATGCACGTCGAGGCCCTCAGCCCGAAGCGCGGCTGTGGCCCTCTCCCGCCGTTCGGGGTCTCTCGCGCCGAGCAGCACGGTCATCCCGTGCTGGGCCAACGCCCGGACGGTCTCGAATCCGATTCCCTTGTTGGCTCCGGTGACGAGGGCGATCGACGTGGTCTCCATGGTGCTCCTCAGCTGGGGGTTGGCGCCTGGCTCGACCGCGAGCTGACCTCGGCACGGCGTGGCAAGTTCGGTCGTCTGCGCTCGGGCCATCGGTGGCGGTCGGCAGGGCACACACGAGACGCCGGGACGCACCGCGTTGTGACATCACAGCGGGGCGATCGACGGTTGCCTTGCACCTGTCGGCCAGCCGGGCGCTGGGCTCGGCCAGCGACGTGACCAAGAGCGAGCAGATCCTGCTCGGCGCTACCTGTCCGGCGTCCTGCTCGTCGGCCTGGTCGCCAGCAGCCTGTTCGGGTGGTCGTGGGCCACCCGCTCGCCGCCCTCGTCATCGCTGCTGTCGCGGTCAAGGAAGGCCGCGAGGCACTCCCGGGCGAAGGTGGGCTGCGCGGTGCCGTCAGCCGTCGCGGACGAGGCCGACGAGCTCTGCTGTCGGGCGCGACTGGCGGATCAGGCGCTCCTCGGGACGTACATGATCGCGGCGAGGCTCAGGAGGCAGATGCCGGCACCGATGAGATCGAAGCGGTCGGGGTGGTAGCCCTCAAGGCATGGCCCGGCGAGCGGCGAACCCTCGATCGTCCCGCTCCGGCCACGAAGGATCAGAGCCAGGCGACCAGACCGGTGGCCTACGCAGGCGCCCCGCGGCGCGCCCGAGTCAGCCCGCCGAGGACCACCCCCGTCAGCCCCAGCACCATGGCCAAGATGGCTCCGACGATCCCGTTGCCGGTGCCGGGCCCGCCGTCGGCGGTGGCCACGAACACTCCACCGAGGACGGTGCCGATCCCTCCGAGGACCATGGCCGCGGTCGACTTGTCGATCCCGCCGATGGTGCGGGCTCCGGCCCCGGCGCGGGATCGGCGGCTGGACCGGGCCATCGCCATCACACCGGTGATGACGGCGAGCAGTCCGATCACCGCGGCGACCGAGGCGCCGAGTCGGTCGGCGGTCATGGCGGCGGCAAGGACCGGGTGGAGTGAGGTCGACTGGAAGGCCTGCATGCCGGCGATGTTCGGCCGACGAGGTGAAGTGGTCGTGAAGTGGCCGTGCGGATGTCGCGGAGGTCTCCGCCCTGCCTTCACACCGCGTTCACAACCGCCAGGGATCGTGTATGCGTGGACCGACGCGACAATGGCGAGGTGCCGGGACGCGTGCTGGTGGTCGACGACGAACCCAAGATCGTCAAGGTCGTGGGTGACTACCTGCGTCAGGCCGGGTTCACGGTGAACACCGCCTTCGACGGCGAGGGCGCGATCGCCTCAGCTCGGGCCGCACCGCCGGATCTGGTGGTGCTGGACCTGGGTCTGCCTGGCCTCGACGGCCTGGACGTCGCCCGCGAGCTGCGCCGCGCCTCGCCGGTGCCGATCATCATGCTGACCGCCCGAGGGGAGGAGACCGACAGGGTGGTCGGGTTGGAGCTCGGGGCCGACGACTACCTGGTCAAGCCGTTCAGCCCTCGAGAGCTGCTGGCACGGGTGCGAGCGGTCCTCCGGCGCACCACGGAAGAACAGCCGGAGCGGGAGCGCTTCGCCGTCGGCGACGTCACGATCGATGCCGGCCGCCGCCACGTGACGGTGGGCGATCGTTCCGTCGACCTGACGGCGACCGAGTTCGACCTCCTGATCCAACTCGCCCGCCAGCCAGGCCGGGTGTTCACGCGCTCCCAACTGCTCGGTGCCATCCACGGCGTCGTGGTCGAGTCCTACGAACGGACCGTCGATGCGCACATCAAGAACATCCGCCGGAAGATGGAGCCCGATCCTCGTCAGCACCGGTATCTGCTGACGGTGCACGGCGTCGGCTACCGGTTCGCCGATGCCTGATCCGACGAGGCTCTTCCGGCGTCGGCTGCTGCTGCTCGCAGTCGTCTTCGTGGTGGCCTGGACGATCGTGGTCGCCATCGTCACGGCCATGGCGACCGGTCGGTGGGGGAGCCTCGGGTTGCCGACCGACGATGAGGGCCGGCCCCGTGGCCTGGTGGTGATCGGTGCAGGAACTCTCGTCGCCGGTGGCGCTGTGGCCCTGGCCTACCGCCGCGCCAGCGGTCCGCTGAGCGACCTTCTCCGCGCCGCCCAGCAGGTGACCGCCGGTGACTTCGCGGAGGTCGGCATACAGGTGCGAGGCCCTCGTGAGCTCCGACTCCTCACCACGACCTTCAACGAGATGGCCGCCCGACTGGCCGCCAACGAGCAGCAGAGGCGCCGTTTCCTGGCCGACATCACCCACGAGCTGCGAAACCCCTTGGCCGTGCTGTTCAGCGAGATCGAGGCCCAGATGGACGGGGTCCATCCCCGCGATGACCTGCACGTGGCCTCACTCCTGGACGAGACGCGACGGCTCGGCCACCTGGTCGACGATCTGCACACGCTGGCGCTGGCCGAGAGCGGTCGCCTGGTCATGCGACGAGAGGGGATGGACTTGGGTGATCTGATCCACGAGGTGGTGGAGAGGCACGAGGCGCATGCCCGTCGGGAGG
>DATHEV010000028.1:0-7090 GCA_035318405.1 Iamia sp. | reverse complement strand
GAAGGGGCGGGATCAGCTCCTGGCGGACGGGGTCCTGGAGGTCCTGCGGGTGGCGGACCACGAGGTCGATCGGCTCGAGCTCCTCACGGACGAAGCCCTCGACCCAGTCGAGCTCCTTCTGGTACGTCTCGTCGGTCTCGAAGTCCCAGGCCACGTCGGTCCTCTCGCTGTCGTCGTTCACGGCGTGGCGCCAGCATGAGGCCGGTCGACAGCAGGCGCTCGGGGCGCCGGGCGCGGCGCTGTGCGCCCCCACAACGGCGCGGGGCATCCCGTCGGCGGCGCCGGGGGCCGCGGAGGACGATGGGCCGATGCGCGCCGCACCCACCGACGGCCCGACCGTGCCCGTCCCCGACGACCTCGCCGGGTGGCTGGCGGCCACGGTCGACGAACAGGGTCGGTACGCCATGCGCCGGCTCGCCGGGGGCAACTCGAACGAGACCTGGGAGGTCCGCGCCATCGGGCCCGGTCCGCGCCACGGGCCCGGGCGCTGGATCCTGCGCCACCCGCCCGCCCACCTCATCGACGCCAGCGCCCACAGCATGGGCCGCGAGCACGTCGTGCTGCGCGCCCTCGCCGACGCCGGAGCACCGGTCCCCCGGCCCCTGGGGCTCCACGAGCGCCCGGACGGCTCGTCGTTCCTGCTGATGGAGCTGATCGACGGCGTCTCGCTGACCGACCGGCTCCCTGCCGCCTACCCGGCCCCGGCCGAGAGCGCGGCGGCCATCGGCACGGCGGTGGTCGACGCCCTCGCCCGCGTGCACCTCGTCGACTGGGAGGCGGCCGGGCTCGAGGGCTTCGGCCGGCCCGAGGGGTTCCTGGCGCGCCAGGTCCCCCGGTGGCAGAGCCAGCTCGACGGCTACCGCACGCGGGACCTGCCGCACGTCGACGACCTGGCGGTCTGGCTGACGGCCAACCTCCCGGCGGAGCAGCCGCCGGCGGTGCTGCACGGCGACTTCCACCTCGACAACTGCCTGATGTCGTCGGACTCCCCGGTCCGGGTGGCAGCGGTGATCGACTGGGAGATGGCCACGATCGGCGATCCGCTCCTCGACCTGGGCCTGTTCCTCGCCCTCTGGGGCGACGCCCGGCCCACCGACCCGGCGATGCCGCGGATCCAGGCCGTGAGCCGGGTCCCCGGCACGCCGCCCCGCTCCGAGCTGGCCGAGCGCTACGCCGCCGCGACCGGGCGCTCGATCGACGGCCTGCGGTGGTACATGGCCTTCGCCTGCTGGAAGCTGGCCACCATCGTCGAGGGCGCCTACGCCCAGCACGTCCGGGGCGAGCTCGACACCCCCTACGCCCGCGCCCTCGAGCACGACGTCCCCGCCCTCCTCCGAGAAGCCGCGGCCATCGTGGACGACGCTTGAGAGACCCTCGCGTTCGCGGCCGATCGCCTCCCGTCCGGGTCGCCCCGGTCGTTCCGATGGGGTGGAGGGCGCCTCTTTGACCTGGCGGGCACCAGGTTGTACCTGGGCTCGCGGGCGATCGGCTCTCGTCTGGTTGAGTCGGTCGTACCGAAGGCTGGAGACGGCGGTGGAGCGGCACCTTGGTCGCGGGTGTTCGGCCTGATGGGCGCCGGCGCTCGAGTGCGACTGGCTCCCGTCCGGGCCTCGGTCGTACCGACCGCTGGAGACGGCGGTGGAGCGGCACCTTGGTCGCGGGTGTTCGGCCTGGATGGGCACCAAGTGCGCCGGCGCTCGCCCGGCCATCGACTCTCGGGCGGTTCGCCTCGGTCGTACCGATGCCTGGGCACAGCGGTGAGACGGCGGGTGGAGCAGTGCGCTGGTCGCCGGGTTCGACCTGTATGGGCACCGGATGCGCCGGTGTTCGCGGGCCATCGACCCTCGCCCCAGGCGGCTCGGTCGTACCGAAGGCTGGAGACGGCAGGTGGAGCGGCACGTTGGTGGCGGGCATTCGATCTGGTGGGCACCGGCTCGCGCCGGTGCTCGAGTGCGACCGGGTCTCGTCCGGGGTGGCTCGGTCGTGCCGATGGCTGGGGGCAGCGGGTGGAGGGGCGCTGAGCGCGGGGGTTTGACCTGGTCGGAGGGCATGCCACTTGAATTTCGGGTTGACGGGACGGGTGAGTTTACGTACACTTGTTCGTATGACGTCGCCGATCGAGACATCCGAGGAGTGGGGGGTGTATGCCGCCTTCGAGGCGGCCGTCGCCTCTGCTGCAGGGGTGCGGAACGCGGCGGATGCGGCGTTGGTCGATCTGGTCGTCACCGCCCTGGCCGAACGGTGGTGGGAGGGGTGGAAGATCCACACACCGGTGCAGTGGCTGATGTGGCAGGCGGGGCTGTCTCGCCGCACGGCTTCCGCGGTCGTGCGGCTCGCTCGGCGGGCGTCGGACCTGCCGACGGTGATGGCGACGTTCCGGCGCGGCGGGCTGTCGCTCGACCAGGCCGCCACCGTCGCTCGGTACGTGCCGGCGGAGTACGAGGCGTCGGTGTGCGAGCTGGCTGTGAACGCCACGGTCAACCAGATCGTGGCCGCCACCCGGCTGTACGGCTTCGACGCCGACGTCACGGAGCAGGACGAGAGCGAGCGGCGGGGGCCCGAGCGCAGCGTCTCGTTCGGGACCGACGAGACCGATCAGTGGCGGGCCTCGATCCGACTGCCGGCCGACGAGGGCCAGATCGTCGAAGAGGCGCTCAAGGCGTCGCGGGACCGGCTCCACGAGGCCCAGCGCGCCGCCGCCAAGGAGACGGCTGAGGCCGAGGGCCGCTCGGCCACCGGCACCGATGCCGACCTCGGTGTCGAGAACGTGACCTGGGCCGATGCGCTCGTCGGGATGGCCCACTCGGTACTGAACCACGACGCCGCGGGCGCCGAGGTGTCCTCCCGCCCGGGTGTGCTCGTCCACCTGAAGGCCCCCGTCGGCGACGCCGAGCACTGGCGGGCCGAGATGCACATGGGCCCGGCCCTCCCGCCGAGCTTGCGCCGCTACCTCACCTGCGACGGCGACATCGCCGCCGTCTGGCACGCCGACGGCCACCCCGTCCAGGTCGGCCGCAGCCGGCGGATCGTCCCCCGGCGGATCCGGCGGCTGGTCGAACACCGCGACGGCGGCTGCCGGGTCCCGGGCTGCGACTCCACGCTGTGGATCCAGGTCCACCACATCGTCCACTGGGAGGACCACGGCGACACCGTCACCGGGAACCTCATCTGCCTCTGCGCCCGCCACCACCGCCAGCACCACCAAGGACTCCTGGGCATCACCGGCAACGCCGACCTGCCCGACGGCGTCGTGTTCACCACCGCCACCGGGCAGGTGCTCAGACCTGCAGGACGACCCTCCCCACCAGCGGCGATGCCCCAGGTGCAGCCCTACGACGGCCCCACCGGCGAGACCCTCCACAAGCACTGGGTCACCTTCGCCAAGCGGCCCCGCTGCGACCGCCCACCCGACCGGCACCGAGAACCCGTCGCCTGACGGCGGCCCCTACCAGAACCGATGCCACCCCCGGAACACCGCCCGCGGGGTGGCGACGCCGCGCCCTCGCAGCGGTACGCTTGCCGCTCCGCCGCCAGCATCAGGCCGACGGACGTCGATGGCCCACCGGCGCCGCCAAGCCGGAACCCCATGACCACGAGGAGCCTCCTCGGCGCCCGGTGAGCCGGGCCACCCGGTCCCGACCTCGGGACATCCGCACCCAGCGCCGCCCAACCGCCCACTCCTGCTGGGGCCACCTGATCGTGGCTCCGCTGTGGGTCGCCTACGGCGCCAACCTCGGGACCTTGCTCCGCACCTGCGACGCCGTCGGCGCTTGCATGGCCGTCCCCGATACGCCCCACTACCGAGAGGCCCTGGCCAAGGGCGACACGCTCGCTCGCCGGCCCCACATCCACCGGGTGCGGGGCCCGAAGGAGGGCTGGCTCCGGCGGGAGGCCGAGCGGTCGACCATCGTCGCCGTCGAGTTGGCCGAGGACGCCATCGCCCTCCCCCGCCTCGAGCCGGCCAACGGGCGCACCGTCGTCCTCCTCGGCCACGAGCACCACGGCGTGCCCGACGAGGCCATGGAGCTGGCCGACCTCGCCGTCGAGATCCCCATGGTCGGCATGGGCGCGTCGCTCAACGTCGCGGTCGCCGGGAGCCTCGTCCTCTACCGTCTCGCCGGCCTCGTCTGAGCCGGCGGTCGAGCGCGCTTGCTGGTGGCCGGCCTCAGTGGCCAGGGACCCAGTCGGTGGCGTCGTCGGAGCCGCCGAGCTGGCGGACGGTGCGGTCGTCGACGGCGTCCCAGTCGAGCTCGTAGCCGAGGCCGGGCTTGGTGGGCGCCTCGACGTAGCCGTCGGGCCCCACCCGCATCACGTCGGTCATGCACTGGTCGAGGATGCCCTGGGGCACCGGCAGCTCGACCAGGTCGCAGTTGTGGATGGCCAGCATGACGTGGAAGTGGGCGGCCTGGACGAGCGTCGTGCCGTAGCTGTGGGGCTCGTACTTCACGCCGAAGGCCTCGCACAGGGCGGCCGACTTGCGCATGGCGGAGATGCCACCGATCCAGTCGCCCACCGAGCGGACCGAGTCGACCACGTGGTCGACGAGGTACGGCGGGTAGTGGAGCAGGCCGCCCGAGATGCTCTCCACCGCGGTGATGGGGATGCGGTACCGGCGGGTCAGGTCCTTGAGGCCCTGGAGGTCGGCGTCGGGGATCGGCGCCTCGAACCAGTAGAAGTCCAGGTCCTCGAGCGCCTTGGCGACCTTGTTGGCGCCGAGACGGTCGTAGGCGTTCACCGGGTCGAGCATCAGGTCCATCGAGTCCCCCACCGCCTCCTTGACCGCCCGGCACACCTCGATGTCGCGGTCGGGCACCCCGAAGGCGTGGATCTTGTAGGCGGTGAAGCCCTCCTCGCGGCACGTGAGCGCCAGGTCGACGTACTCCTGGACCGTGTCGTAGGTGACGGTGCTGGCGTAGGCCCGCACCCGGTGCCGGGCGGCGCCGAGCAGCTTGTAGACGGGCTCGCCGTGGTGCTTGCCGATCAGGTCCCACAGGGCGATGTCGGCCGCCGACGCCACCGCACTCGGCGATTGGAGGCGGTCGGTCAGCTCGAGCGAGATCGCCTCGACGTCGTGGACGTCGCGCCCGACCATCACCGCCTTCAGCTTCGGGAGCATGTCCTCGAACTCCCCGGGCCCGCACAGCCAGGTGATGCAGTTCCCCTCGAGCCCGTCCTCGCCGATGACCCGGGCGAGGACGAGCCCGACCCGCCGAGGAGGCCACTCGAGCTTCCACTGGAAGAGCTGCTCGGTCGGCCGCAGCAGCTGGGCCCGGACATCGGTGATCTTCACGGTCCTGCTCCTCTTCGGCGGTGGTTGCCCGATCCTGAGGCAGGTCGGGCCCCAGCGGGAGCCCCGGGGCGCGCCGGCGTCGTGCGATCCGACAACGCCCGCAGCTGCTCGAGCAGCTCGGCCTCCTTCTCCTCGGCGACGGCGGCCGAGGCGTCCTTCACCGTGTCGTAGCCCCGGATGGTGTCCGGGAGCGACGCCAGCTGCACGGCGAGGGCATGGGTGTCGGGGCCCAGGGCGGCGACCAGCTCGACGAGGAGCGCCTCGTACCGCTCGATCCTCGTGCGCTCCGCCTGCCGGTGGGCGGTGCGGCCGAACGGGTCGAGCCGGGTGCCGCGCACCCGCCTCGCCCGGGCCAGGACCCGGAACGCCGGCAGGGCGAGCGACCCGGGGACCTCCCACTTCCGGGCCCGGCCGGTGCGGGGGTCGCGCCGGTTGAGCATCTGGGGGGCGAGGTTCACCGAGATGCGGTAGTCGCCCTCGAACTCACGCTCGAGACGGGCGGCGAACTCCGGGTCGGCGTACAGACGGGCGACCTCGTACTCGTCCTTGTAGGCCATGAGCTTGAAGAGGTTGCGGGCGACGGCATCGGTCAGCCCGTCGAGGCCCGGGGTGCGCTCCTGCTCGGCCGTCACCACCCGGCGCACGGCCGCCCGGTAGCGCGCCGCGTAGGCCCGGTCCTGGTAGGCGGCCAGCCTGTCGGCCCGGTCGGCGATGAGTTCCTCGACCGTGACCGGACCCGCCAGAGCCGTCTCGGCCGGGCCGAGGCCCCGAGCGGCGTCGAGCCGGGCCGGGTCGTGGGCGAGCAGCCGGCCCCAGCGGAGGGCGTCCTTGTTGGCGTCGACGCCGACGCCGTTGATCTCGATGGCCCGCTCGAGGGCGGCCACGCTGACGGGCACGAGGCCCCGCTGGGCGGCGAAGCCGAGGAGCAGGAGGTTGGTGTAGATGGCGTCGCCCATCAGCGCGAGGGCCGCGGCCCGAGCCGAGACGATGTCCAGCTGGTCGCCCGTCGCCCGCCGGATCCGCTTCGCCATCCGGCCGCTGGAGAGGTCCAGGTCGGCGTGGGCGGAGAAGGCGACCGTGGGCCGCACGTCGTCGCTGACGACGGCCCGCGTCCGGCCCGCGGCCATGCACGCCACCGGGCCGTCGCTCGCGGTCACGACGATGTCGGCCCCGATGACCAGGTCGGCTTGGCCGGCGGCGATGCGCGAGGACAGCTGGAGGCCGGGCTCATCGGCGATCCGGACGTGGCTCTGGACGGCGCCGTTCTTCTGGGCCATGCCGGACTCGTTGAGCACCGACACCGACTTGCCCTCGACGTGGGCGCCCATGCCCAGCAGGGCGCCGATGGTCAGGACCCCGCTGCCACCGATGCCGCCGATCAGGACGTTGTACGGCTCGTCGGCCGACGGGACCGGAGCATCAGGGAGGTCGTCGGGGGCGGCGCCCGAGCCGACCGAGCCGCCCGCCCCGCCCATTCCGACCGGCGTCGATCGGCGGGGCGTGGCGCCGCGGAGGGTCACGAAGCTCGGGCAGTAGCCGCCGAGACAGCTGAAGTCCTTGTTGCAGCTCGACTGGTCGATCGTCCGCTTGCGCCCGAGCTCGGTCTCCAGCGGCTCGACCGAGATGCAGTTGGACTGGACGTTGCAGTCGCCGCACCCCTCGCAGACGCCCTCGTGGATGAACACCCGCTTGTCGGGGTCGTCGGCCCGGCCCCGCTTGCGCTCGCGCCGCAGCTCGGCGGCGCACGCCTGGTCGTAGACCAGGACGGTGACACCCTCGGTGTCGCGGAGGCGCCGCTCG
>DATHEV010000027.1:0-2594 GCA_035318405.1 Iamia sp. | reverse complement strand
CCGAAGACCAGTGGCACCAGCGCCGGCAGCACGATGAACAGCGCCAGCTCGAACGGGCCGACGTGGTCGGGCCGCTGGCGGGCGGGACGGTGGCGCAACAGGTTCACCCCCACGAACGCGGTCACCAGCAACGTGGCGCCGCCCAGGAGCGCCAGGGCGTTCTGCCACCAGGACCACTCCACGCGCACGGCGTTGACGGCCTCCAGCAGCCCGACCAGCAGCAGCACCCCGACGCTGCGGGTGAAGACGTCCTCGGTCGCCCGGTACCCCTCGATCAGGTGGGGCAGGCCGCGCCGCAGGAACCAGCGCTCGGTCGCGCGCAGCAGCTCCTGGTCCGCGCCCACTCCGGCCACGGGGCGCAGTCTGGCCCAGATGCGGGACCACCTCGTGCCTCTCCGGTACTGTCGCCGCCGGTCGGGGGCCGACCCACACCACGTCCAGGGGGACATGAGGATGACATCGCCCACCCGCGCCCGACGCGCCGCCGGCGCGCTCGTGGCCGTGCTCCTGCTCGCCGCCGGCTGCACCGACGACGGCGGGGACGCCGCCCCCTCGGACAGCACCGACGAGCCCACGGCCACCCGGCCCGTCGTCGACACCGACGCCGAGACGACGGCCGCCGAGTTCGAGGTGACCCCGGGCGTGGAGATCGCCACCGTCACCGGCGCCGAGCCGGGCCACGACCTCACGCTGGTGAACGGCGACGACGAGAAGCTGCTCACCCTCGTGAGCGATGACGAGGGCCAGGCCCACTTCGCCTACGTCCCCGACGAGTACCTCAGCTACGAGACCGGCGAGGGCGGCACCTTGCCCACGGCCGCCGGCCAGCAGCTGCGGCCCGGCACCTACACCGTGCGCGACGAGAGCGCCTCGCCGGTGGCGGTGACCGAGCCCTTCGACGTCCTGGCCCGCGACGACGTCCCCGAGGAGTCCTTCTACGAGGAGCAGGAGGTCGGTGACGGCTTCGGCTACGTCACCATGCGCGACGGCGTGCAGCTGAGCGTCAGCGTCGTCCTGCCCGGCCCGATCGAGGACGGCCCATACCCCACCGTCATCGAGTACTCGGGCTACGGCCCGTCGAACCCCAACGCCGACGAGCCGGGGTCGATGATCGCCCAGCTGATCGGCGGCTACGCCACCGTCGGCGTCAACATGCGGGGCACCGGCTGCTCCGGCGGCGTGTTCGACGTCTTCAACCCGGCCCAGCAGGCCGACGGCTACGACGCCGTCGAGGCCATCGCCCACCAGCCGTGGGTCAAGGGCAACAAGGTCGGCATGGTCGGCCTCTCGTACTCGGGCATCACCCAGCTCTACGTGGCCGCCACCAAGCCGCCGAGCCTGGCCGCCATCACCCCGCTGTCGGTCATCGGCGACTCGTGGCAGATGGCCTGGCCCGGCGGCATCTACAACTCGGGCTTCACCGAGCAGTGGCTGGCCGAGCGCAACCGCCAGTCCGAGGGCGGCGGCACCGACTGGGTCAGCGAGCAGGTCGACGGCGGCGACGCCACCTGCGAGGAGAACCTCCGCATCCGGAGCCAGAACCCCGACTTCGGCGCCTTCACCCGGGCCCTCGAGGACCGGCCGGTCGACGCCGACAGCCGCGACCTCGAGAAGCTGGTGGCGGACATCGAGGTGCCCGTCTTCCTCACCGGCGCCTGGCAGGACGAGCAGACCGGGCCCCGCTTCGGCGTCATGCTCGACAGCTTCACCGGGACCGACAAGGAGAAGATCACCCTCTTCAACGGTCGCCACCCCGACGGCTACACCCCGCTGGTCCTCACCCGCTGGTACGAGTTCCTCGAGCTCTACGTCGACGAGCAGGTCCCCCGCATCGACGCGGGCATCCGGGCCGCGGCACCGGCGTTCATGGAGGACTTCTTCGGCGTGCCCGACCTCGGCTTCGAGGACGACCGCTTCGCCGGCTTCGCCGACGACGACCTCGAGGGCGTGTTGGCCGAGTACGAGGACGAGCCCAAGGTCCGGGTCCTGTTCGAGAGCGGCGCCGGCGACGAGGCCAACCCCGGCTCGCCCGTCGCCCGGTTCGAGACCACCTTCGAGGAGTGGCCGCCGCCGGACCTCACCCCGACCACCTGGTACCTGGGGTCCGATGGTGAGCTGGTGGCCGACGCCTCCGACGCCTCCGACGGTGACGAGGCCGACCTGTTCACCGTCGACGTCGAGAGCGGCCAGGACACCTTCTTCGCCGACGACGAGGGCGAGTACCCGCTGCTCGAGCCGGTGTGGGACTTCGACTGGGCGGCGCCGTCGTCGGGCGCCTCGTACATCACCGAGCCCTTCGAGGAGGACACCGTCGTCGCCGGGGCCGGATACGCCGACCTGTGGGTGAACGCCGACGCCGAGGACGCGGATGTCCAGGTCACGGTGTCGGTGGTGCAGGAGGACGGCACCGAGGTGCTGGTCCAGTCGGGCCAGCTGCGGCTGTCGCACCGGGCCGTCGAGGACGAGGTGGGCGCCGACCTCGAGGTCGAGCACCCCTTCTCCGCGGACGCTCGTGAGCCGCTCGAGCCCGGCGAGTGGACCCAGGCCCAGGTGGCCATCCCCTCCTTCGCCCAGGCCTTCCGGGCCGGGTCGCG
>DATHEV010000026.1:0-12318 GCA_035318405.1 Iamia sp. | reverse complement strand
TCGAGGACCTCGTCGATCGGGGCGGGCGTCCGGCCCTCGGTCTTGAGCTCGAACAGGCCCCGGATGGTGGCCAGGCGCTTGGCCTGGTCGTCGACCATCGTCGAGTACTCCTTGAACACGTCGTAGCGCTTGGCGCGCGACGCGTGCTGGAGCTTGAAGACGGTCTGCGGGTTGAACAGGTGGTGCTCGCCCTCGCGGCGCCACTGGTACTCGCCACCGACCTCGAGCTCGCGGTGGGCCCGCTCGCTGGGCCGGGCGGCGTGGGCCACGGCGTGGCGGGCGGCCACCTCCTGGGCCACGATGCCGAGGTCGATGCCCCCGAGCCGGCTGGAGGTGAGGGTGAAGTACTCGTCGACCAGCTCCTGGCCCAGGCCGATCGCCTCGAAGACCTGGGCGCCGGTGTAGGAGGCCACCGTGGAGATGCCCATCTTGGACATCACCTTGAGGACGCCCTTGCTGGCGCCCTTGATGTAGTTGGCCACCGCCTCGTCCAGCCCGGTGTTGTCGAGGGCGCCCCGGGCGCACATGTCCTCGAGCGTCTCGAAGGCCATGTAGGGGTTGATGGCCGAGGCGCCGTAGCCCAGCAGGAGGCACATGTGGTGCACCTCGCGGGCGTCGCCGGCCTCGACCACCAGGCCGACCTGGGTGCGGGTCTTCTCCCGCACGAGGTGGTGGTGGACGGCGCTCGTCAGGAGGAGCGAGGGGATCGGCGCCAGGTCGCGGGTGACGCCGCGGTCGGACAGGACGATGATCCGGGTGCCGTCGGCGATGGCGGCCGAGACCTCGGCGCGCACCTTCTCGAGCGCCAGGCGCAGGCCCTCGCCGCCCTCGGCCACGGGATAGAGGCCGTGCACGACGATCGAGCGCAGCCCGGGCATGTCGCCCTCGTCGTTGATGTGGACCAGCTTGGCCAGCTGGTCGTTGTCGATGACCGGCCGCTGGAGGAGGATCTGGCGACACGACGCCGCCGAGGGGTCGAGCAGGTTGCCCTCGGGGCCGAGCACGCCCAGGAGGCTGGTGACCAGCTCCTCGCGGATGGCGTCCAGCGGCGGGTTGGTGACCCGGGCGAAGAGCTGGGTGAAGTAGTCGAACAGCAGCCGGGGCCGGTCGCTCAGGACGGCGACCGGCGTGTCGGTGCCCATCGAGCCCAGGGCCTCGCCACCGGTCTTGGCCATGGGGGCCATGAGGATCTTGAGGTCCTCGGTGGTGTAGCCGAAGGTGACCTGGCGGCGGACGACGTCGGTGCGGGTACCGGATGTGGGGGCGGTCGGGCAGGTCGTCGAGGGGCACCAGGCCGGCGTGCAGCCACTCGTCGTAGGGGTGCTCGGCGGCGAGGGTCGTCTTGATCTCCTCGTCGCCCACGATGCGGCCCTGGGTGGTGTCGACCAGGAACATGCGGCCGGGCTGGAGCCGGCCCCGCTGGACGATGGTGGTGGGGTCGATGTCGAGCACGCCGACCTCGGACGCCATCACCACGAGGCCGTCGGTGGTGACCCAGTAGCGCGACGGGCGGAGGCCGTTGCGGTCGAGCACGGCGCCGATGACCGAGCCGTCGGTGAAGGCCACCGAGGCGGGGCCGTCCCACGGCTCCATCAGCGACGAGTGGAACTGGTAGAAGGCCCGGCGCTTCGGGTCCATGGCGGCGTTGTTCTCCCACGCCTCCGGGATCATCATCAGCACGGCGTGGTGCAGCGGGCGACCGGCGAGGTGGAGCAGCTCGAGGACCTCGTCGAAGCTGCCCGAGTCGCTCTGCTCGGGGTCGCAGATGGGGAAGGCCCGGTCGAGCTCGGACGAGCCGTCGGGGCCGGCGAAGTCATCGCTGGCCAGCAGCGCCTCGCGGGCCCGCATCCAGTTGCGGTTGCCCTTCACCGTGTTGATCTCGCCGTTGTGGGCGATGTAGCGGTACGGGTGGGCCAGGGGCCAGGCCGGGAAGGTGTTGGTGCTGAACCGGCTGTGCACCAGGGCGACGGCGCTCTCCATGCGGGGGTCGCGCAGGTCGGCGTAGAAGTCGTCGAGCTGGCCGGTGGTGAGCATCCCCTTGTAGTTCAAGGTGCGGCAGCTGAGGCTGGCGAAGTACACGGCGCCGCCGGCCTTGCCGTCGCGGGGGATCTCGTCGTCGGGACCGGGGTCGCCGTCGACGCCCTGGTCGAGCCCGCTGCCGTCGGTGACGGGGGCGATCTCGTGCTCGGTCCGCTTGCGGGCGATGAAGGCCCGCCGCTCGAGGGCCAGGCCCGACAGGTCGCCGTCGGCGCCGGCCACGAAGATCTGGCGGAACGTCGGCATGACGTCGCGGGCCATGGTGCCGAGCATCGACGGGTCGACCGGCACGTCGCGCCAGCCCAGGACCTCGAGGCCCTCGCTGGCGATGATCTTCTCGACCGCCTCGGCCGCGGCGGCGGCATCCTCGGCCCCCGCGGGCAGGAAGCCGATGCCGGTGGCGTACGACCCGGCCTCGGGGAGGGCGAAGTCGACGACCTCGCGCAGGAAGCGGTCCGGGACCTGGAGGAGGATGCCGGCCCCGTCGCCGGTGTTGATCTCGGCCCCGGAGGCACCGCGGTGCTCCAGGTGGCAGAGCGACAGCAGGCCCTTGTCGACGATGTCGCGGCTGGCCCGGCCGTGCATGTCGACGACGAAGGCGACACCGCACGCGTCGTGTTCGTTCGCGGGGTCGTAGAGGCCCTGGGGGCCCGGGGTGGCTCGCATGCGTCCCTTCCATCGTCTCGATGGGGCTTGGGGGGTCTCGTACCGGGACGTCGCTGGCCCGAGGGGGTGGTCTGGAGACTCTACTGCTGGTCGGGCCACCGGCTCCAACGCGAAAATGGCCGAACTCGGTGGGGTAGGTGCCCCGTTCCGGGCACCTACCCCACCGAGTTCGCCAGGTAGCGTCCCCGCGGTGACGGACGAGATCTCGCTGGTCGTGCTGGCGGCCGGGATGGGGCGCCGGTTCGGTGCCCTGAAGCAGGTCACGCCGGTCGGGCCGACCGACGAAGCCCTGGTCGACCACACCATCCGGGACGCCACCGAGGCCGGCGTCGACCGCATCGTGGTGGTCGTCCGCCCCGAGATCCGCGCCGAGGTGGTGGGCCATCTGGAGCGGCGCTCGGCCCTGCCCCTGGTCGTCGTCGAGCAGCCCGGGCCGACCGGGGCGCGGACCAGGCCCTGGGGTGCCTCCGAGGCCGTCGCCCTGGCCCTGGCCGCCGGCCGCGGCCCGGCCGTGGTGGTGAACGCCGACGACCACTACGGCGCCGACGCCGTGGCCGCCCTGGTGGGCTGGCTGCGCTCCCCCGCCGCCGGCCCCGGGCGCGGGGCGCTGGTGACCTGGCCGCTCGCCGCCACCACGTCGCCCCAGGGCACGGTCACGCGGGCGGTGTGCCGGGTGCGCGCCGACGGCACCCTGGCCGGGATGGTCGAGCACCACCAGGTCGCCCTGGACGGCCACGGCGCCGCCACCACGGCCGAGGGCCCGGTGCCGGCCGACGCCCCCGTGTCGATGAACCTCTGGGGGCTGCCCGCCGATGCCGGTCCGGCCCTGGCCGCGCTCGTCGGCGCCTTCCAGCGGGGCCACGCCGACGACCCCGACGCCGAGCTGCCCCTGCCCACGGCCATCGACGGCCTGCTGGCCGCCGGCGCCCTCGCCGTCGAGGTCCTGCCCGCCGGCACCACGTGGGTGGGCGTCACCCACCCCGACGACCTGGGCGCCGCCCAGGCGGCCATGGCCCAGCTCGACCCCGTCCCCCTGGCCCCCTGAGGAGACCCCGCACATGGCCGAGATCACCGACCTGCTGGCCTACCTGGACGCCTCGCCCAGCCCGTACCACGCCGCCGCCGAGGCCGATCGCCGCCTGACCGCCTCGGGGTCGGCCGTCGTCGAGCTCACCGCCCCCTGGACCGACGTCCCCGCCCGGGGCCACGTGGTCGTCGACGGCGCCGTCGTGGCCTGGTCGCTGCCCGAGGGCGGGCCCGCCCTGCCCCCGCTGCGTCTGGTCGGGGCCCACACCGACAGCCCCGGCCTGCGGATCAAGCCCCGCCCCGACACCGGCCTGGCCGGGTGGCGCCAGCTCGCCGTCGAGGTCTACGGCGGCGCCCTCGTCAACTCCTGGCTCGACCGCGATCTCGGCCTGTCCGGCCGGGTCGCCGTCCACGTCGACGGGCGGGTCGAGACCCGGCTCCTGCGGGTCGACCGGCCCGTCGTGCGGGTCCCGCAGCTGGCCATCCACCTCGACCGCGAGGTGTCCAGCCAGGGCCTCAAGCTCGACCGCCAGCGCCACCTGACCCTCGTGTGGGGCGTCGGGCCGGTCGACGTCGGCTCCTTCCAGGTCTTCGTGGCCGAGGAGATCGGGGTGGCGCCCGACGCCATCGCCGGCGGCGACGTGATGGTCCACGACCTCTCCCCCGCCGCCCTGGTCGGGGCGGACGAGAGCCTGGTCAGCAGCGGCCGGCTCGACGACCTGTGCTCGTGCTGGGCCGGGCTCGCCGCCCTGGAGGAGGTCGGCGCCCTGGCCGGCGACGCCCCCGTCGGGGCCGTCCTCGTCCTCAACGACCACGAGGAGGTGGGCAGCGCCTCGACCCGCGGTGCCGGCGGGCCCCTGCTCGCCCACGTCCTCGAGCGGCTGGCGACGGCCCGCGGCGGCGGCCGGTCCGACCTCCTCACCGCCCTGCCCGCGTCTGCCCTGGCCTCGGCCGACATGGCCCACGCCACCCACCCCAACCACCCCGAGAAGCACGAGCCGGGCCACTGGATCGCCGTCGACGGCGGCCCGGTCGTCAAGGTCAACGCCAACCAGCGCTACGCCACCGAGCCGGCCACCCAGGCCCTGTTCGAGGCGGCCTGCGCCCGCGCCGGCGTGCCCGTGCAGCACTTCGTCGGCCACAACGAGCTGCCCTGCGGGTCGACCATCGGGCCCATCACCGCCGCCGAGCTGGGGATCCCCACCGTCGACGTCGGCGTGGCCCAGCTGGCCATGCACTCCGCCCGCGAGCTGTGCGGGGCCACCGACCCGGTGCGGATGGTCGCGGCCCTGGCGGCCTGGTGGTCGCCCGAGCACCTCTCGGCGTGAACCGGGCCGAGGCGGGGCGCGTGCTCGGCGTCGCCGTGGACGCCGGGCCCGAGGCGGTGCGGACGGCCTTCCGGGCCCGCGTCCGCCAGCAGCACCCCGACCGCTCGGGCCGGCCCGGGTCGGTGGCCGTCAGCCAGCTGGTCGAGGCCCGCCGGACCCTGCTCGCCCCCGTCCCGGTCGCCACCGCCCCGAGCCCGCCGCCGCCCCCGGCCCGCCGCCCGGCGGTCCCGCTCGATGCGCACGTCGAGGGTGACACGCTGCTGGTCCACGCCGATGCCGCCACCGTGATGGCCCGGCTGGTCGAGGCCGGCCACGCCCTGGGCGAGATCACCTACCTCGACCGCAGCGTGGGCCTGGTCGAGGTGCTGGTCCAGGTCCAGGAGGACGACGACCCGGCGCCGGCGGCCTGCTCGCTGGTGGCGTCGCTCCAGGGCCGTCTCGACGGGGTCGAGGTGTTCTGCACCGTCGAGCGTCTCGACGGCCACCCGGCCCCGCCCGTCGCCCCCATCGTCGCCGCCCTCGCCGCCGAGATGGGCGTCACGCCGGGCTAGCAGTCGCCGGCGCGAGCGCGTTCTCGGACCGAGACCTGGCTGCCCGGCGCAGCCGCAGGGGGGTGCGGGGGGTCTCCCCCCGCAGAGGAGCTGTGTCGGCGAGGAACGAGCCGTCCGGCTCCGGAGAGGCCTTCGGTGCCGAGCGCAGCGAGGCCCCGTCAGTTCGAGGAAGAGATCGAGCGCAGCGAGATCTCTGACGAGAGGGACCCTCAACACTCGCCGATGGGCTGCGTGGTGGTCGTGGTCGTGTTGAGGTCGGGACGGTCGGGCTCGACCGGGGCCTCGGGGCCGGGCAGGCCCGTGCCCCCCTCGACGGGGAGCAGGAAGTTCCGGGGGTTGACGGGGACGCCCCGGAGGCGGGTCTCGAAGTGCACGTGGGGCCCGGTGGAGAGCCCGGTGGTGCCGGCCCGCGCCACGACGTCGCCCCGCTTGACCTGCTGGCCGGGCTGGACGAGGAGCTCGGAGTTGTGGGCGTACACGGTCCCCAGCGAGAAGCCGTGGGCGATCACGACGGTGTTGCCGTAGCCGCCCCGCGGCTCGGCGAGGAGCACGACCCCGTCGGCGGCGGCCTCGACCGGATCGCCGGTGCTGGCCCCGATGTCGGCGCCGGCGTGGAGGCGGGTCACGTTGAGGATGGGGTGGGCCCGCTGCCCGAACTCCGAGCTGATCTCGGTGCACGGCAGGGGGCTCTGGACCCAGATCGACCCCGGGGCCCAGTCCGGGTCGCGGGCCTGGAACCCGGCCAGGGCGCCCTGCACACCGTCGGCAGCCCGGTCGAGGCTGACGATGCGGGCCTCGATCGAGACCCGGCGGGACTGGATGTCGAGGATGAGCAGGCCCTGGCGGTCGCGCTCCTCGGCCGCCTCGCGGGCCAGGCGGGTGGAGTCCGCCAGCGCGGCGGCGGCCGCCTCGCGCAGGCTCTCCACGTCGTCGCGCTGCTGCTCGGCCTGCGCGGTGGCCCGGCGGGCCTGCGCTCGCAGGCGGTTGCTCTCGGCCCGGGCCTCCTCGAGCCGGTCGATCGCCTCGCCCTGCTGGACGTCGACCGACTGGCGGTAGCCCCGGCGCACGAGCGAGCCGTCCTCGCCGTCGAGCACCTCCAGGGCCTCGGTCAGCTCGGTGGCCGAGCCCTCGCCCATGTAGGCGTCAACGGCGAACAGGCGGACCTGGGCCTCGGCCGCGTCGACGTCGTCACGGGCGGCCTCGAGGGCGGCGTCGGCGTCGTCCTCGGCGTCGCGCCGGGTGGCCAGGTCGGTCTCGGCCTCGAGGAGGGCGACGTCGGCCGCCTCCGCCGTCTCGGCCGCCTCGGCCACCTCGACGGTCAGCTCCTGGAGCCGGGCCGTCGAGACGTCGTAGGCCACCAGCAGGTCGGCCTCGTCGCCGACGAGCTCCTCGTACTCGTCGCGCAGGGCGTCGGCGTCGATCGTGCCCGGGTCGTCCTGGGCCGGGGCCGCCGCCGGCGTCGCCGCCACCCCGCCCAGCACCACGACGGCCAGCACCAGGCGCGCGAGGGCCCGTCGGGCGCGTCCGGGGCGTGGTGGGCGGGTGGTCGTCATGGGCGTGTGCTCCCCTCCGCGGAGCATCGGCAGCATACGGCCCACCCTGAGGTCCTCCCGGGCAGCGGACGTGGTCTGCCACGGCGGTCACCAGCGCTCACGCACCGTCACCGGTGCACCGGTTCGACACGCGTCATGACGGGTACCGTCGGGACCGCAGCCGACTCCCCCATCGGAACCGTGTCTCCCTCCTCACGCCACCACGCCGCCGTCACCCTGCCCTCGCCCGACGCCCTCCTCGACGCCCTCCCCCACGGCGTAGCCGTCGTTGATCCCGCCGGCGTCGTGGTGGCCACCAACCGCCTCTGGCGCCAGGCCGAGGGCCAGGACGATCCCCTCGTCCGCCCCGTCGGCGCCTCCCTCGTCGAGGGTCTCCGCCACCCCGGCCAGGCGCCCTCCGCGGTCGCCGAGCACACCGCCGACGGGCTCGACCGCCTGCTCGACGGGCGGGGGCGGAGCTTCCAGGTCCAGTACCAGCTGCCCCCGATCGACGAGCTGGCCGAGCCCCGCTGGTTCCTGGTCGCGGCCGAGACGCTGCCCGGCGCAGGTCTGGTCGTCACCCGCACCGAGACGACGGTGCACCACGGGGTCAACGAGGTCCTGGCCGAGCTGGCCTTCCACGACGACCTCACCGGCCTGCCCAACCGGGGCCTCCTGCTCGACCGGATGCGCATGGCCCTCATCCGGGCCCAGCGACTCGCCCTCCGGCCTCTGATCGTGTTCACCGACCTCGACGGGTTCAAGGCGGTCAACGACCGCCATGGCCACGACGCCGGCGACGAGGTGCTGGTCGAGACGGCCCGCCGGCTCACCCACGCCGTGCGCGAGGGCGACACCTGCGGCCGGTGGGGCGGCGACGAGTTCATGCTGGTCGTCGAGCTGGGCGACGCCGAGGCCGCCAGCAAGGTCATCCAGCGGGTGGTCGACACCATGGCCGCCCCCTTCGTGCTGCGGGACGGCTCCCGGCACCACATCGGGATGAGCATCGGGGCCGTGGTGGCCGATGGCAACGAGCGGGTCGAGGCGCTCATCGCCGCCGCCGACCGGGCCATGTACCAGGCCAAGCGCGAGGGGCGCGGGCCCGTCGTCGTGGTGCCGGGCGAGAGCCGCTAGAGCCGCAGGGCGGGCGAGGCCACGGCGGCCAGCAGCGGGGCGCCGGCCAGGGCGGCCGACGAGCTCGAGTCGGCGGAGAAGACCACCGCGGTCACGATGCCCAGGATGATCAGGGCGCCGATCACCAGGTAGATCAGGATCCGATGCCGCCGGCGGTCCTCGTCGGCGTCGGCCGCCGCTCGGGCCTGCGTCGGGGGCTCGGGGGCCGGGCCCGCCTTCGGCTCCCGCTTGGCCTTGGGCTCCTTCTTCGCCTTCGGCTCCTTGGTGGCCTTCGGCTTCTTGGCCCTGGGCTCCTTCTTGGCCTTCGGCTCCCGCTTGGGCCGAGGCTGCTTCTCCCAGGGCGGAACGGTCCGGGCCGCGTCCTCGGTGTCGTCGCCCGTCGGGGGGGAGGGCGCCTCGGTGGGCACCCGACCGGTGAGGGGGTCGACGGGAGCGTCGGTGACGCCGACGTTGTGCAGGGCCATCTCGAGCGCCGAGGGCTCCTCGCGGGGCAGGGCCGGCGCCGGGCGCCCGACGGGAGCCGTCGGGGCCGGTGGGGCGGGCGGGGCCTCGCCCTCGGGACGGACCCGGGGGGCGAAGGGATCGTCGGTCCGCTCGACCAGCGGGGCCCCGGGCGGGTCGACCCGAGCCTCGGTGGTGGCCTCCGGGTTGCGGGTCGGCCGCGGCTCGGGCGCCTCCTCCACGACGGGGGCCGGAGCCGCGGTCGTGGGCGGGGCCATCGTGGTGATGTCCACGATGCCCGGGGCCGCTGGGGTGGGCAGCGTGGGCTCGGGCACGGTGGGGGCGGAGGCCGGCGCGGCCGCCCCGGTGGCGGTCGAGGCCAGGCTGTCGAGGGCCAGGTTCTCGACGACCATCCGGTCGGCGGCCAGCTCGGCGGCGGACAGGGCGTCGGGATCGGTGAAGGTGCCGTCGAGGGTCAAGGTGACGGCCTGGCCGGCGATGACGCTGCGGGGCAGGGGCGACACGCCCTTGACCGCGGCCCGGCCCGAGGCCACCACCAACAGCGCCTCGACGTCGTGGACCTCGACCACGCCGGCCCCGGACCGGAGCTGGACGCTGGCCGCCCCGTGGGTGACTGTCACGCCGGGGCCGTCCTCGCCGGCCCGGATCCAGAGGGCGCCCTTGTGGAGGGTGACGCGGGGGCCGGTGCGGGGCGCGGTGACGATGTCGAGCTCGGCGTCGCGGTGGCGCAGCAGGACGGCCGGGGCCGGCCGCAGCTCCACCAGCTCCGTCAGCTCACGGACGCCGTCATCGCTTGCCATCAGGGGCCTCCCTGCCGTCTCGATCCCCACCGGTGAGGCTACCCGGCGACCACGTCGCGTCGTCGCCATGCCCCCGGTGGACACGGTGAGTGCCTGTCGGTGCTCCGCGTGTCGTCTACCCAGCTTCGTCCCGGGCCACCACCTCGAAGGCCGCGCCCGAGCCCGGCGGGGCGGTGCGGGCCACCGACCGGTAGCGCCGCTCGGCGATCCGCCAGGTGAGCCCGGTCCGGCGGTAGCGGTCGTCGTAACGGCCGTAGGCGGTGGACGCCGCGCCGTCGTGGTCCTGGCGGATCTCGGCCAGCCACACCCGCCCGGTGGCGTCGTCGCCGTCGAGGTCGAGGACGACCCGGTTGAGGACGGTGAACAGGAACAGGTCGAAGCGGCTGATCGCCTCCTCGACGAAGGCCACCAGCTCGACCGGCCCGAGGACCCGGGGTTCGCCCCGACCGAGGTCGAGGGTGACGGTGGCGTCGGGCTCGAACAGCGCCACCACCTCGCTCCAGGCCCGGCGGGTGACGGCGTCGCCGTAGGCCGCCTGGAGGGCCCCGATGGCCACGTGGTCGACGGCGTCGCTGGGATCCATCCCCGTGACCGTAGCCACGCCCCTAGCCTGCGTGACCGTGCATGACCTCGTGATCCGCAACGGCACCGTCGTCGACGGCAGCGGCGCCCCGCCCATCGTGGCCGACGTCGCCCTCGACGGCGACGTGATCGCCGCCGTGGGCGGTGACGTCGGCCGGGGCCGGCGGGAGGTCGAGGCCGACGGCCTGGTCGTCACCCCCGGCTGGGTCGACATGCACACCCACTACGACGCCCAGGCCACCTGGGACCCGGAGCTGACCCCGTCGGGCTGGCACGGCGTCACCACCGTGGTGATGGGCAACTGCGGGGTCGGCTTCGCCCCCGCCGCCCCGGACCGGCGCGAGTGGCTGATCCGTCTCATGGAGGGCGTCGAGGACATCCCCGGCGCCGCCCTGACCGAGGGCATCCAGTGGGAGTGGGAGTCGTTCGAGGGCTACCTCGACGCCCTCGAGCGGCGCTCGTGGGTCATGGACGTCGGCACCCAGATGCCCCACGGCGCCCTGCGCGCCTACGTGATGGGCGAGCGGGGGGCCGCCAACGAGACGGCCACCCCCGACGACCTGGCGTCGATGACGCGGCTCGCCACCTCCGCCCTCCAGGCCGGCGCCCTCGGCGTCTCGACGTCGCGGACGCCGCTGCACCGCTCGGTCGACGGCGAGCTGGTGCCGGGCACCGAGGCCGACGAGGACGAGATCATGGCCCTGGGCGACGCCCTCCGGGCCGCCGGTCACGGCGTGTTCCAGGGCGCCCTCCACCACCCCGACGTCCCCGCCTCGTTCGGGTGGATGCGCCGGCTGGCCCAGCGCTCGGGCCGGCGGGTCACCTTCAACTTCCAGCAGACCGATGCCGCCCCCGACCTCTGGCGCGACGTCGCCGGGCTGCTCGACCAGGCCCAGGCCGACGGGATCGAGGTCTACGGCCAGGTCCACGGCCGCCCGGTCGGGATCCTCATGGGCTGGTCGGCCACGATCCACCCGTTCTCGACCTCGGCCGGCTGGGGGCCGGTGGCCTTCCTCTCCCCCGCCGACCGCGTCGCTCGACTTCGGGCCGACGTCGAGGCCCGGGATGCCGTGATCCACGGCGAGCGGGCCGACATGGGTCAGTTCGTGGCCTCGCTCACGTCGTCGTGGCACAAGATGTTCCCGTTCCGGGGCGAGACCGACTACGAGCCACCGGCGTCGCAGTCCGTCGCCTCGATCGCCGAGCGGGAGGGCCGGGACCCGGCCGAGGTGGCCTTCGACGTCCTCATGGAGGACGACGGCCAGGGCCTCCTCTACTACCCGCTGTTCAACTACAGCGACGGCAACCTCGACGCCCTGTGGGAGCTGCACCAGCACCCCCGCACCCGCATGGGCCTGGCCGACGGCGGCGCCCACGTGGGATCGATCTGCGACGGCTCGACGCCCAGCTTCATGGTCGCCTTCTGGTCCCGCGACCGGGTCCGGGGGCCGCACCTGCCGCTCGAGCTGGTGGTCCGGCGCCAGACCCGGGAGACGGCCGAGCACTACGGCCTGCTCGACCGGGGCCTGCTGGCGCCCGGGCTGCGGGCGGACGTCAACGTCATCGACCTCGAGTCCCTCGGCATCGACCCGCCCCGCATGGCCTGGGATCTGCCCACCGGCGCCCGCCGCTTCGTCCAGGGCTCGCAGGGCTACCGGTTCACCATCGCCGCCGGCGAGGTCGTCCGTGAGGACGACGAGTTCACCGGCGTCCGCCCCGGCCGCCTCCTCCGCGGCCCCCAGACCGCCTGAGGACCACGAGGTGCCTGGCACCTCGTGGTCCGCTCAGCCGCGGAGGACGGCCTGGGTCTGGGTGGTGAGGCTGACGCGCTTGCCGCGGTGGTCGCGGACGTCGGTCTGGACGACGATCACGGTGCGGCCGGCGTGGAGGACGGTGGTGGTGGCCGTGGCCGTGCCCTCGCGGACGGCCCGGAAGAGGTTCGTCTTGGACTCGATGGTGGTGGTGCCGACCGCCCCCTCGGGCAGGTTCAGGTAGGCGAGGATCGCCCCCAGGCTGTCGGCCAGGTTCATCAGGGCACCGCCGTGGAGCACACCCCCGATGGTGCAGCGGTCGGGCGCCCATTCGAGGGAGCCGACCACCTCGTCGACGGAGGCGGAGGTCAGCTGCACCCCGTTGGCCACGGCGAACGGCATCGAGGAGATCAGGGCGTCGAGGTCCACCCCCGCAGCATCACGCGTGC
>DATHEV010000025.1:0-4600 GCA_035318405.1 Iamia sp. | reverse complement strand
GCGGCCACTGGGAGCTGTACGAGTGGGCCTACGGCACCGAGCCTCCGGCTCCGGACACCAGCCCCGTGCTGTTCCCCAACGTGGCCACGTTCTTCAGCGCCCTCCAGTCCGCCGGGCCCGAGCTGACACCGGAGTCCCTCCAGGCCGGCGTGTTCTCCCGGCCGCCCACCCCGGCCTACCGCACCGAGACCTCGCTCTCCTACGGCAGCCACGACATCTGGGACTACGAGGACTACAACGGCAGCGACGACATGACCGAGATCTGGTGGGATCCGGACGCGACCGGCGAGGACGAGATCGGCAAGGAGGGCACCGGCATGTGGCGCTACGTCGACGGCGGCGCGCGATATCTGCCGGGGGCCTGGACCGACGCTCTGACGGTCTTCGACGACGAGGGCAGCGACACGATCCTCGACGCGCCGCCCGACGAGGAGAAGGCGCCCGAGTACCCCGCTCCCTGATCCCATCGCCTCGCGGTCGCGGGGCGCTGGTACCTTCCGTCTCATGTCGGTGATGTTCCCCTCCTGGCCTCCGGTCGGCTGAGGTGGGCATCACCGACGAGACGGTGGCCGAGGTGCGGGGCCGGGCCGACATCGTCCAGGTCGCCAGCCAGTTCATGCAGCTCAAGAAGGTCGGGCGCCGCTTCTCCGGCCTCTGCCCCTTCCACGGCGAGAAGACCCCCAGCTTCTCCATCAACGCCGAGGAGGGGCTGTACCACTGCTTCGGTTGCCAGGTGAGCGGCGACACCATCCGCCTGGTGCAGGAGCTCCAGCACCTGGACTTCCCCGAGGCCATCGAGTGGCTGGCGTCCCAGTGCGGCGTCACCGTCCGCTACACCGAGCGGGGCCAGGGCGAGCGACGCGAGCGCAAGGCCCACCTCCACGCCGCCCTGGAGAAGGCCGTCGCCTGGTACCACGACCGTCTCCTCAACGGCCGCGACGCCGGGGCGGCGCGCGCCTACCTGCGCCAGCGGGGCTTCGACGGCGAGAGCGTCCGTCGCTACCGGCTGGGGTGGGCGCCCGACGACTGGGACCTGCTGAGCCGTCACCTCGACCTGCCCGACAAGGTGCTGGTCGAGACGGGGTTGGGCTTCGTCAACCGGGCCCGGCGCCAGCAGGACTTCTTCCGGGGCCGGGTGCTGTTCCCGATCTTCGACGCCCAGGACAACGCCATCGGCTTCGGTGGCCGCATCATGCCGGGGCAGGAGGGGCCCAAGTACCGCAACACGGGCCAGACCCCGCTCTACGACAAGAGCAAGGTCCTCTACGGCCTCAACTGGGCCAAGAGCGACGTGGTGAAGGCGGAGGAGGTCATCGTGTGCGAGGGCTACACCGACGTGATCGGCTTCGCCGACGTCGGCGTGCCCCGGGCCGTCGCCACCTGTGGCACGTCGCTCACCGAGGACCACGTCCGCATCCTCAAGCGGTTCGCCCGCCGGCTGGTGCTGGCCTTCGACCCCGATGCGGCCGGAGCGGCGGCCGCCGAACGTGTGTACGCTTGGGAGCAGGCCCACGAGCTGGAGGTGGTGGTGGCCGATCTACCCGCTGGCCTCGACCCCGGCGACCTGGCCCGCAGCGATCCCGACCGTCTGCGCGCCGCGGTCGAGAAACCCACGCCGTTCCTCGGCTTCCGCGTCGAGCGGGCGCTCGCCGCCGGCCGCACCGACACGCCCGAGGGCCGGGCCCGCACCGCCGAGGCCGCCCTCGACGTCATCGGCGAGCACCCCAGCGACTTCGTGCGCGACCAGTACGTGATGGAGGTGGCCGACCGCTGCCGCATCGACGTCGAGCGGCTGCGCGCCTCGCTCCGACCCGGCGGCCGTCCCCGGCTGCGGGTGGTCGAGGCCCCCCGGCGCGCCGCCCGCGCCGACGCCCCCGAGCTGGTCGCCCTCCGCCTCGCGGTCGACGCCGACCACCGCGCCGTCATGCTCCCGCTCCTGCACGAGGTCCTCTTCGCCGACGACCACCTCGCCGTGGCGTTCCGCGCCCTGCGCGACGCCGACGGCGACCTGCATCGTGCCATCGACGAGGCCGACCCCGACACGGCCGAGCTGCTGCGGCGGCTGGCGGCCGAGGACGAGACCGGCGAGCCCGTCGACGTGCGCCGGCTGCTGCTCCGCCTGCGGGGCCAGCGCGAGGTCGAGATCCTCCGCCAGCAGCTCCGCGGAGCCACCGACGAGGAGGCCGCCGAGCTCAACCCGATGCTCTCCTGGCTCCTCACGCGGCTGCTCGCCGTCGCCCCCGATGCGAGACCCGGGCGAGAAGTGGAGGACCAGTTGCTAGCGTGGCTCGTCGAGAGGGCCGAGGAGAGGTCATGAACGGAGCCACGGGGGCACTGCCTCCTGATGTCGCTCCCGCGGTGGAGCCAGGGGAAGCGAGCCAGGCCGTGCCGCCTGCGCCGATCACCCCGCCGCCCGGTGACCTCGTCGCGCCCACCTTGGATGCCGCCACCGTCGACCTCGACGCCGACCCGGATGTCGTGGCCGCCCCGGCCCCGCTGCGCGGTCGGGTCATCGACTCCCGGCCCAAGCCCCCGCCCGTCGCCACCGGCCGCCGCTCGGTCGTGCGGGCCCCCACCACCGATCGGGGCAGCGGCTCGGCCGACTCGGTGCGCATCTACCTCCGCGAGATCGGCCGGGTGCCGCTGCTCAACGGCCCGCAGGAGGTCGACCTGGCCCAGCGCATCGAGCGGGGGGCCGAGGCCGCCATCCAGCTGGCCGACCTCTCGGCCGCCGACGGGCTCGACGCCCTGGGCTTCGCCGAGCGCCGCCGCCTCGAGCGCCAGTGCCGCGACGGCGAGGAGGCCAAGTCCCAGCTGATCCAGGCCAACCTGCGTCTCGTCGTCTCGGTGGCCAAGCGCTACGTCGGCCGGGGGATGCAGCTGCTCGACCTGATCCAGGAGGGCAACCTCGGCCTCATGCGGGCGGTCGAGAAGTTCGACTGGACCAAGGGCTTCAAGTTCTCGACCTACGCCACGTGGTGGATCCGCCAGGCCATCACCCGCGCCATCGCCGACCAGTCCCGCACCATCCGCATCCCGGTGCACATGGTCGAGTCGATCAACAAGGTCCACCGCATCCAGCGCCAGATGCTCCAGGAGCTCGAGCGCGACCCCACCGTCGAGGAGCTGGCGGCCAAGGTCGACATGTCGCCCACCCGGGTGCGGGAGATCCTCCGCATCGCCCAGGATCCGCTGTCGCTCGACTCGCCGGTGGGCGAGGCCGACGACTCCAACCTGTCGGACTTCATCGAGGACCTCCAGGCCGAGGCCCCCGCCGATGCCGCCGCCCGCACCATGCTCGTCGACGCCGTCGTCGAGGCCATGAGCGAGCTCAACGAGCGCGAGCAGCAGGTCGTCCGGCTCCGCTTCGGGCTCGAGGACGGCCAGTCGCGGACGCTGGAGGAGGTCGGCAAGGAGTTCGGCGTCACCCGCGAGCGGATCCGCCAGATCGAGTCGAAGACGCTGGCCAAGCTCCGCCACCCCCACCGCAGCCAGAAGCTGCGCGACTACCTCGAAGCCGACTGAGGCCGACCGATGAAGATCGTCCTGGCCCTCCTCGCCGGTGCCGTCCTCGGGGTGGCGGCCACCCGCCTCCGCTCGGAACCCGAGGCGCCCGCGGTCACGGCGGGTCCGCCCGACCCCGGGCCCGAGCGGGTCGCCATCGACGTCTCCGCCTTCGGCGCCTGAACCCCCGCCGATCCCTCCCCGGTCCCGTCTCGCTCCCGTGTCGGGCGCGCTCCGGGCGCCCGGAAGAGGTGGGAGCGAACTCGGGGTCCCTGCTACCTTGGCGCTTCCTTCCGGGGTAGCTCAGCTGGCAGAGCAGCTGACTGTTAATCAGCTTGTCGTGGGTTCGAGCCCCACCCCCGGAGCCACGCTGGCGGCGGCAGCGGATCGGAGCGCACCGCTCCGCCCGCTGCCCGCCCGCCGGCCCCCGGGGTCGTAGCTCAGTGGTCAGAGCACGGGACTCATAATCCCTCGGTCGTGGGTTCGATCCCCACCGGCCCCACCGAGCAAGGCCCTGGTCAGAGCGGTTTCGAGGGCGTGCAGGCCCGGCCTGCCGGCGGCGCCACCGCCAGGGTTGGCCGCCCGCCCGCCGGGCAGGGCGGGCCCGTGTCGGAGCGCATGGACCCACCCACCACCCCTCTCGGTCGCTGGGATCGGCCGCTGACCAAGGTCGTGGTGGCCGGCGCCGGGGTGATGCTCCTGCTGGGCGCGGCGCGGTCGGTCGCCGCGGGTGAGGCCCGGCCGTTCGTCGGCGCCGTCGTGTTCGTCGCCGTGCTCGCCGCCATGGCCGTGCCGCTCCAGGTGATGCAGCGCTCCGGTCGGGGCATCGCCGCCCCGATGGGCACGGCCGAGAGCCGCTGGTCGATGGTGGCCTACGCCGGCGTGCAGGCGGTGGCCGCGGCGGCCGGTGCCGTCTGGGCCCTGAGCGCCGGCCACACCGCCTTCGCCGTCGCCCTCGGCGCCTGGGTCGTGTTCTGCCTCGTCGGCGTGGTGGCCGCCCTGGTCGGCCCGGTCGAGTCGATGCGGGGCCTGCGCCCGAGCGAGCGCCCCACCCCGGGGTAGGCAGGGCGCCGTGGGACCGTTGCTCGAGTTCAAG
>DATHEV010000024.1:0-5027 GCA_035318405.1 Iamia sp. | reverse complement strand
CCTCCTCGTGTCGGGCCTCGGACTCGTGCTCACCGCCCTGATGAACCCCAGCGGCATCGTCGGCACCCGCCGCGCCAAGCAGGAGGCCCGGCCCGCCGGCCGGCTGCGGATGACGGCGCGCGGGCCTCGACGGGTCGCCCTCCCTCCCAGCCCGATGGCTCCGAAGGTGTCGGATGCCCGCTGACGAGCCGCTCCTCCGAACGGACGGCCTGACCGTCGACTACGGCGGCGTGCGGGCGATCGACCAGGTCGACATCGAGGTCGACGCCGGCGAGATCGTGGGGCTCATCGGCCCCAACGGCGCCGGCAAGACGACCTTCGTCGACGCCGTGACCGGCTTCGCCCCCAGCACCGGGCGGGTGTCGTTCGATCGCTCGGACGTCAGCCGGGTCGGGGCCCATCGTCGAGCGCGGCGGGGCCTCGCTCGCACCTGGCAGTCGCTCGAGCTCTTCAGCGACCTCTCCGTGCACGAGAACGCACTCGTCGCCGCCCGTCGGATGTCGTGGCGCTCCGTGCTCGCCGACCTCGTCTGCCCCGTGCGGGCCCGGGCCGTCGACGGTGCCCGGGCCGCCCTGGAGGCTGTCGGGATCGAGGCCCTGGGCGAACGTCTGCCCCGCGAGCTGTCCCTGGGCCAGCAGAAGCTCGTGGGCGTCGCGCGCGCCCTGGCCTCGGCGCCGAAGGTGATCCTGCTCGACGAGCCCGCCGCCGGCCTCGACACCACCGAGAGCCAGGAGCTGGGTCGCCAGCTCCGCTCGATCGCGAACGACGGGGTGGGCCTCCTGCTCATCGATCACGACATGGAGCTCGTCCTGCAGGTCTGCGACCGCCTGTACGTCATGGACGTCGGCCGCATCATCGCCAGCGGCCCGCCGGCGCTGATCCGCACCGACCGAGCCGTCATCGCCGCCTACCTCGGCGACACCACCGAGCTGGGCGTGCCGACGGCCACCACCGAAGGGACCGCATCATGCGGCTGATCTCCGCCGACGGCCTCGTCGCGGGCCACGCCGGGGTACCGGCGGTGCGCGACCTCACGATCCACGTCGACGCCGGCGAGGTCGTGGCCCTGCTCGGCCCGAACGGCGCAGGCAAGACCACGACCCTGCTCACGATCGCCGGCGTCCTCGCTCCGATCGAGGGCGCGGTCGAGGTGCTCGGCCAGCCGGTCGAGGTCGGACGTCCGCACGTCCTGGCCCGTCGCGGGCTGGGCTTCGTGCCCGAGGACCGGGGGCTCTTCCACCAGCTGTCGGTGGGCGAGAACCTGCGCCTGGCCCGGCGCCGGGGGAGCCGCGTCCAGATCGACGAGATGGTCGACCTCCTCCCGCAGCTCGGCGGCGTGATGAAGCGCCGGTGCGGCCTGCTCTCCGGCGGCGAGCAGCAGATGGTGGGCCTGGCGCGGGTGCTCCTGGCCGACCCCAAGGTCGTGATGATCGACGAGATGAGCATGGGCCTCGCCCCACTGCTCGTCCAGCGGCTCCTCCCCGTGGCCCGCACCCTCGCCACCGAGCGCGGGCTGGGTGTGCTGCTCGTGGAGCAGCACGTGCACATGGCGCTGGCCCACGCGGATCGGGCCTACGTGCTGAACCACGGCGAGCTCGTCCTGAGCTGCCCGGCCGCCGAGCTGCTCGCCGACCCGGACCTCCTCCAGCGCAGCTACCTCGGCAGCTGACGCCCCCTCCCGGTCAACCGGTGAGGGTGCGGCCCTGCCAGTACTCGTCCTTGAGGATCCGCTTGTAGAGCTTTCCCGTGTCGTGGCGGGGGAGCATCTCGCGGAAGTCGACGCTCCGCGGGCACTTGTGGTGGGCGATCCGCTCACGGCAGTGGGCGATGAGCTCGGCGGCGAGCTCATCGGACGCCTCGACGCCCGGGCCGAGCTGCACGACGGCGTGGACCCGCTCGCCCATCTCCTCGTCGGGGATCCCGAAGACGGCGACGTCCCCGACCTTGGGGTGCATCACCAGCACGTTCTCCGCCTCCTGCGGGTAGATGTTCACCCCGCCCGAGACGATCACGAAGGCATGGCGGTCCGTCAGGTAGAGGAACCCGTCCTCGTCGAGGTGGCCGATGTCGCCCAGGGTGCTCCAGCCCCGGCCCTGCGCGTCGCGGGACCCCGCCGTCTTGGCGTCGTCGCCGTGATACACGAAGCCGGCGTCCTCGAAGTAGATCGTGCCGGTCTCACCCACCGGGACCTCGTCGCCGGCCTCGTCGAGGATGTGCAGCGGGGCGATCAGGGAGCGGCCGACGGTGCCCTTGTGGGCGAGCCACTCGGTGGAGTCGCAGTACACGAAGCCGGGGGTCTCGGTGCCCGTGTAGTACTCGTCGATCACGGGTCCCCACCACTCGATCATCCGCTCCTTGACCTCGATCGGGCACGGAGCGGCGCCGTGCACGGCGAGCGCGAGGGAGGACAGGTCGTAGCGCGACCGGATCTCGTCGGGGAGCCGGAGGAGCCGCACGAACATCGTGGGCACCACCTGGGTGCACGTCACACCGTGGCGTTCGATCAGCTCCAGGAACTCCTGGGGATCGAAGTGCTCCTGCACCACGACGGTGCCGCCCAGCCGGAGGATCATCATCGTGAAGCCCAGCGGCGCGGCGTGGTACAGCGGGGCGGGGGACAGGTACACCGCCTCGGAGGTGAGCTCGAAGAGCTCGTTCAACGGCCCCGGTCCCTGGGGGTACGGGGCGTCGGTGAGCGGTCGGCGCACCCCCTTCGGCCGGCCGGTGGTGCCCGAGGTGTAGAGCATCGACGCCCCCTCGGCCTCGTCCGGGATCGGCTCGGCCGGCTGGCCCTCGAGCACGGTGTCCAGGTCGACCCACCCGGCGCCGGCGCCGGTGGTGGCGATGCGCAACCTCACGTCGGGGGCGTCGACGGTGGCGGCGACGGCGAGCGTCGCGGGCGACGCCACCAGGGCGAGGGCGCCGCTGTCGCGCACGACGTACTCCAGCTCGTCGGCCTGAAGCCGGGTGGAGCACGCCGTGTAGTACAGGCCGCTCCGCTGGGCCGCCCAGGTGACGACGAAGAGCTCCGGGCAGTTCTCCATGGCCAAGGCGATGTGGTCGCCCCGCCGGAGTCCGGCGGCCCGGAACGCGTGGGCGAGGCGGTTCGAGGCGTCCTCGAGCTCCCGGTAGGTGTACGAGCGTCCGTCGGCCATCACCACCGCGGGCTTGCCGGGAGTGAGCGCGGCGAGCTGACCGAGTGCCATGACGGCAGTCTGCCAAGTATTGGTCGTACGTTCAAGTCAATTGACCTACTATGGTCGCCGTCCGTAGAGAGATGGCCGACGAGCAGAGGCGCACGGTGAAGTTCGGAGCGATGGTGGTGTACGCGGGTCTGTCGGATCCCGAGTTCCTGGCCGGCCTCGGGGCCGTCGCCGAGGACCTCGGCTTCGACTCGCTGTGGCTGGCGGACCACGTCGTCGTCCCGTCGATCTACGACTCGGTCTATCCCTACAGCCCCGACGGGAAGCTCGACGTGGATCCATCGGTCCCCTTCGCCGAGCCCCTCGTCTCCCTCGGCTACCTTGCCGCCAGCACCACGGTGCTCGAGCTGGGCGTGGCCGTGCTCATCGTCCCGCAGCGCAACCCCGTCCTCCTCGCCAAGCAGGCCGCCACGCTGGACCGCCTGGCCGGGGGGAGGCTGCGGCTCGGTGTCGGCGTCGGGTGGCTGCGCGAGGAGTTCGCCGCCCTCGGCGTGCCCTTCGAGCACCGGGGAGCCCGCACCGACGCCAACCTCGACGTGATGCGGGCGCTCTGGAGCGGTGAGGAGGTCCGCTGTGACGGGCCGTTCGTCCAGCTGGACGGGATCACCGTGCGGCCGACGCCGACGCGGGCGAGCGGGGTGCCGATCATCGTCGGCGGCCACTCGAACGCCGCCGCCGACAGGGCCGGCCGGCGCGGCGACGGCTTCTTCCCGTTCTGCTTCTCCACCGACGAGCTGGCCCCGCTCTACGAGCGGGCGCGGGCGACGGCGGTCGCCGAGGGGCGGGCCCCGGACGAGCTCGAGCTGCTCGCCCCGTCCACGACGGAGCCCGACTGGGTCGCCCGCGTGGCCGACCTCGGGGTCAGCCACGTGATCATGCCCTCGTCGTCGCCCTCGATGACCCTCGAGGGCGCCAAGGAGCGGCTCGGACGGTTCAGCGAGCGCGTGATCGCGAGGGCACGGTGATCCGGGCCTCGTTCTCCATGTACCGGCTCGACGGGCTCGGTCCCGACGAGTTCCGGTCGTACTGGTTCGACGTGCATGCCCCGCTCCTGCGGGAGCTGGCCCCCGTGCTCGGCCTGCGCCGGTACGTGCAGCTCCACCCCACGCTCGACGACGCCGCCGCCGGGATCGCCCGGGTCCGTGGGCTCGCCCCCAGCCCGGACGGCGTGGCGGAGCTGTGGTGGGACCACCTCGATGACGTCCTCGGCACCACGCCAGAGGCCAAGGCGGGGTACCGCCGCCTCATGGACGACGAGCGCCGCTTCATCGACCTGTCCCGGTCGACCCTCGTGTTCGCCACCGCGCGACCCATCATCCAGGAGACGGAATGAGCGACAGTGACCGACCGGCCGCGATCCTGACCGGGGCATCGGGGGGGATCGGGCTCGCCGTGGCCCGCATGCTCGGCGAGGAGGGCTTCGCCCTGACCGTCGCCGGCCGCAACCCGGCCAAGCTCGATGCGGCCGCCGCCGAGCTCCGGGCGGCCGGCGTCGACGCTCGACCGTGCATCGCCGACCTGCGCCACGAGGACGACATCCAGCGGCTCGTCCTCGCCCACCGGGACCAGTTCGGCCGGCTCGACCTGCTGGTCAACAACGCCGGCGTCGCCCTCTCGGCCAAGACCGGTGAGGTGTCGACCGAGGACCTCGACCAGCAGCTGCAGCTCAACCTGCGGGCCACGATCCTGCTCTACCGGGAGACGCTCGACCTGCTGCTCGAGGCGGCCGACCGGCACGGGCGGGCCGCCGTCGTCAACGTGGCGTCCATCACCGGTCGCCACCCGGTGCCGTGGCTGGCCGCCTACTCGGCGACCAAGGCGGGC
>DATHEV010000023.1:0-4774 GCA_035318405.1 Iamia sp. | reverse complement strand
CGCCGCCCTCGGCCAGATCGCCCCGCTCGATGTCGATCCCCGGCAGCGCCGGCCCGTCGCCCAGCGAGGCCACGTAGGCCACCAGTGCCTCGATCTCGTCCTCGTCGAAGGCGGGCTCCTTGCGCTGCGGGATGTCGCCCGGGTTGGCCAGCGGCATCCGCCCGGTCGTGAGCCAGTAGTAGGCGCCGGCCTCGCCGGCGTCCTCCAGCGCCGGCCCGCGCTCGGCGCCGTTGGGGGCGTCGAGGCCCTGGCCGTCGTCACCGTGGCAGGTCACGCACGAGCGTCGGTAGAGGTCCCGACCTTGGGCCACGAGCGCCGGGTCGGCGGTGGTGTCGTCGGCCTGGGTGGGCAGCCGCTCGGCCGACCGGGGGGCGGCCGCGACCAGGGCAGCGGTGGCGGCCAGGCAGGCCACGATCGTGACGGGCCGCCGCACCGTCAGCCGATCAGGTAGATGGTGGCGAACATGGCGACCCAGACGACGTCGACGAAGTGCCAGTAGTACCCGCACACGGTGACGGGCGGGCCCGGCGGGGCCTCGCTCTTGCCGGCGACGAGGGCGATGGTGGCGATCATGAACAGGACGCCGCCGATCACGTGGAGGCCGTGGAAGCCGGTCATCAGGTAGAAGATCGAGCCGTAGGCGTGGCTGTCGATCGAGAACTCCAGCTCGGCGTACTCCAGCGCCTGGTTGGCCAGGAAGATCACCGCCAGCACGGCGGTGGCGCCCAGCCAGCGCACCAGCTTCTGGCGGTCGGCCCGCTCGGCCGCGGCCACGGCCAGGTGCATGGTGCCGCTGGACGCGATGAGCACGGCGGTGGCGGCCGCGGTGCGGCCCACGGCCAGGTGGGCGTCCTCCGGCGGCCACCTTCCGGACGATGACCGCAGGGTGAACCACGACCCGAACAGGGCGGCGAAGAACATCAGCTCCGACGAGAGCCAGACCACCACGCCGACACCGAGGATCGACGGTCGCCCGGGCACGCCTCCGCCTCGGCCCGTCGGGGCGCTCGGGGGGACGCCGCCGGCCGTGTCCTCGCGGGCAGGGGCCGGGCCGGCTGCGGTGTCGACGCCGGGCACAGGTCCTTCCTATCGCACCCCCGTCACCCACGTCGGCTCGGAGCCCGCGCCGGAGTCCGCGCCGGTCGCCCTTCTTGCGCGCTGGTGGGTCACCGGCGGTCCGTCACCGCGCGAGAACCGCTACCTGCGCGATCTCGTTCTGGCGCGGTGGTGGGTCACGGGCGGTGCACCACCGCGCGGGAACGGCGGTGAGCTCGTTCCGGCGCGGTGGTGGTTCATCGGCGGTGCACCACCGCGCGGGAAGCGCTACCTGCGCGATCTCGTTCTGGCGCGGTGGTGGGTCACGGGCGGTGCACCACCGCGCGGGAACGGCGGTGAGCTCGTTCTGGCGCGGTGGTGGGTCATCGGCGGTCCGTCACCGCGCGGGAAGCGCTACCTGCGCGATCTCGCGCCGCGCCGCAGCCACAGCCGGCCCGAGCGGTCCGGGCGGACGGGGTGGGCGGGACGTCGGTACGGTCGGCGCATGGTCGCCCTCGCCGCCCCGTCGGCGGCGACGCTCCTGCGGCCGGCGCCCGACCCGGCCTTCGCCGTGCTCGTCGTGGTGCTGGCCGGCACCTACGCCCTCCTGGTCCGGCGGCGCCGCACCGCCCACCCCGACCGCACCTGGCCGGCGAGCCGGTCGGTCGCCTTCGGCGCCGGCGTCATCGTCCTGGTGGTGGGGACCCAGTCCGGGCTGGGCCGCTACGACACCGCGCTGTTCAGCCTGCACATGGTCCAGCACCTCCTGCTCGGGATGGTGGCGCCGCTGCTGCTGGCCCTCGGCGCGCCGGTGACGCTCGCCCTCCAGGGCGCGCCCCGAGGCACCCAGGTCGGGCTGCTGCGGATCCTCGACCACCCGGTCGTGCGGGCCCTGGCCCACCCCATCGCGGCGTGGTCGCTGTTCAGCCTCAGCCTCTTCGCCCTCTACTTCACCCCGCTGCTCGACCTGTCGCTGCGCAACGACCTCGTCCACACCGCCGTCCACCTCCACTTCGTGGCGGCCGGGTTCCTCTTCTGCTGGTCGGTCCTCGGGGTCGACGTCGCCCGTCGGCGCACGACCGCCGCCGCCCGCCTCCTCGCCGTGGCCCTCACCATCCCGCTCCACGCCCTCCTCGGGCTGGCCATCCAGTCGGGCGCCGACGACCCGCTCGGGGCCGAGGTCTACGGGCGGGTGGCCCGCGACTGGGGCGGCTCGCTGGCCTCGGACCAGCGCACCGGCGCCAGTGTCCTCTGGGGCCTGGGCGAGGTCTGGGGCGTGGTCCTCGTGATCATCGTGACCGCCGGCTGGATGCGGGCCGAGACCCGGCGCCAGGTGCGCGAGGACGCCCGCCTCGACGCCGAGGCCGCGGCCGCCTCGGCGGCAGAGGCCCCGCGGCAGCCAGGACACAACGGCTAGGGGAGCGGCGGGCCCAGGACGCTCGTCATGACGGCGTCGACGTCGGCCGGCTCCAGCCGACCGGGCACCACCAGCCGGCGGTAGAGCAGCGACCCGGCCAGCGCCCGGGCCACGTCGTGGGCGTCGCGGTCGTCGCCCCGGGCGGCGAGGTCGACGGCCACCGCCGCGGCCAGGCCGTCGAGCCGCGCCGCCGACGACGGGCGGAGGGCGTCGGCCAGGGCGGGGTCGCGCTGGCCGGCGTCGATCAGCGCCGGCAGCAGCGCATCCGACCAGCCCTCGACGAGGTGGTGGAGGATGACCCGGACCGGAGGCGGCCCGCCGTCGCCCGCCCGAGGCTGGGTCACGAGGTGGACGAAGGCGTCGAGCACCAGGGCGGTGCGGTCGCCGAAGATCCGATACACGCTGGCCTTGCCGGCCCCCGCCCGCCGGGCCACGCCCTCGACGGTGAACCCGCCCCAGCCCACCGCGACCAGCTCGTCCAGCGCGGCCTGGCGCAGACGGGTCCGGGTGCGCTCGATCCGGGGGTCCTCGCGGGGCGGTTGACCCTCTACTCTGGAACGCATACGTTTCAGAGTAGACACCCGTCGTGGAGGATCCCGCCATGCCCGTCACCGTCCGCTACATCGTCGACGACGCCGAGGCGGCGCGCGACTTCTACCGCGACGCCCTCGGCTTCACCGTCGACATGGACGCCGCCCCCAACTTCGCCATGCTGAGCCGGGGCGACCTCCGGCTGCTGCTCAACCGGCCGGGGGCGGGCGGCGCCGGCCAGCCCTCCGACGCCGGGGACATGCCCCAGCCCGGCGGTTGGAACCGCATCCAGATCGACGTCGACGACGTCGCCGCCGCGACCGACCAGCTGGTGGCGGCCGGTGGCCGGTGCCGCACGGCCCCGGTCCAGGGCAACGGCGGCGTCCAGGCCGTGGTCGACGACCCCTCGGGCAACGCCATCGAGCTGTTCGCCGCCGGCTGACACCCCCGCCGCCGGCTGACACCGACCCGTCGGACGGCGACATCGATGGTCCACCGGTAGGGTGCCGGTCCATGGCGGTGCAGTGGACCGGTCTGGGGCCCGAGCTCCTGGTGCGCCTCGACCGGGCGTCCAAGGAGCCGCTGGGCGGCCAGCTCCAGCGCGAGCTGCGCGACGCCATCCGGTCCGGCCGCCTGCCGGCCGACGAGCGGCTGCCGTCCTCCCGGGCGCTGGCGACCGAGCTCGGCGTGTCGCGGGGCCTGGTGGTCGACACCTACGCCCAGCTCGAGGCCGAGGGCTACCTCGTGACGCAGGTCGGGTCGGGCACCCGCGTCGCCACCGACGTCGCCGAGGTCCCGCGCCCCCGACCGGCGCCGGCGCCCGCGCCCCGTCTCGACGTCGACTTCGAGTACGGCATCCCCGACCTCGGGGCCTTCCCCATGCGGGACTGGCTGTGGGCGCTGGCGGAGGCCGGTCGCACCACGACCATCGGCGGGATGGGCGACGAGATCGAGGGCGGGTCGCCCGAGCTCCGCCGGGTGCTGGCGTCGTACCTCGGGCGGGTCCGGGGGAGCTGCGCCGAGCAGGGCGATCTGGTCGTCACGGCCGGGTTCCGCCAGGGGCTGAACATCGTGCTGCGGGCTCTCGCCGGCACCGGGATCACCCATGTGGCGCTCGAGGATCCGGGGCCGCGGGAGGGCCCGGCGGTCGTCGAGCGCTGCGGCCAGGTGGCCGTGCCCGTCCCCGTCGACGACCGCGGCATCGACGTCGACGCCCTGGCCGCCTCGCGGGCCCGCGCCGTCGTCCTCACGCCGGCCCACCAGTGCCCGACCGGCGTCGTGCTGGCCCCCGAACGCCGCCACGCCCTGATGGCGTGGGCCGAGCGGGTCGACGGCGTCGTGCTCGAGGACGACTACGACGCCGAGTTCCGCTACGACCGCCAGCCCGTCGGGTCGCTCCAGGGGCTCGCTCCCGACCGGGTGATCGCCATGGGGTCGGTGAGCAAGACCCTCGCCCCGGCGCTGCGCATGGGGTGGATGGTCGTGCCCCCCGCCCTGATGGCCGCGGTGGCGGAGGAGAAGCTGCTGGCCGGCCGGGGGGCGCCGGGGCTCGACCAGGTGGCGCTGGCCCGGCTGATCGAGTCGGGCCGCTTCGACAAGCACCTGCGGCGCATGCGGGCGATCTACGACCAGCGCCGGACGGTGGTGGTCGAGGCCTTGGCCGAGCACGCCCCGGGGGTGGAGCTGAGCGGGCTGGCCGCCGGCTGCCACGCGGTCCTGCCCCTGCCGGCCGGGTCCGACGAGGCGGCGGTGGCCGAGGAGGCCCGGCGCCGGGGCATCGGCGTGTACGGG
>DATHEV010000022.1:0-3609 GCA_035318405.1 Iamia sp. | reverse complement strand
ATCGTCGACCCATCCGGGCCCGGTCCCTCCACGCGCAACAGACTAGGACGAACGCCGGGTGTCGACACGGCCATGAACCCGATGCGGTCCAGAAAGCGGAGCAGACCGGCCCGCGCCGGGCCGGGCAGGCCGGCGAAGCTGAGGGTCGCGATCACGGTGTTCGACGCGTCCCGATCCGTGGCCTGACCATGCTCGTCCAGCTCGGCCGCGACGCGGTCCGGGTCGTCGGGGAGGCTCACCGCGACGTCCGGGGGCAGCCCGCCCAACAGGAGGTCGCCGGGGTCGAACTGCCGGTCGGTGTTGACCGGGAGCGAGTACACCTGCCTCCCGCTGCCGTCCTTGGCGACCCACCGCTCCTCGGTCCGGACGGTGCCCTCGGAGCCTCCGTCTTGAAGGTGGTAGGTCACGACCTGGTGGGTGTAGCGAGTCTCGTCCGACGCGCCCAGCTCGCCGACGGGACGGATGGCCACGGCGTCGGCCAGCTCCAGGAGGGTGCGGGGCACGACGGCCTCGGTGGTGGGACCGGCCGCCACGGTGTCGTCGCCGGACCCGGACCGGACGGCCAGGCCGGCCACGGCCAGCAGGACCAGCACGGCGGCGGCGACGCCCAGCCGCCGCGCCCGCCCGCCCGGAGGGGTGCGCCGGCGCAGGGCGCGGACTCCCGGCCGCAGGGCGAGGGCGTCGAACGCGGTCGGGGCGTCGGGGACCTCGTCGCAGATGCGCGCCCAGATGCGGGCGCGGGTCATGTGGTCGAGGAGGGCCTCGTCGGCGCGGAAGGTGCGGAGGAGGTCGTCGATGTCGTCGTCGAGGAGTGTCATCGTCGGCGGCCGATCTGGTCGGGGGCGGGCGGGTCGGACGCGTCCTCGGACGAGGACGAGGTCGGGCCGAGGATCGCCGTGAGGCGTCCCCGGGCTCGGCTGAGGCGCGACCGCACGGTGCCGACGGGGACGTCGAGCACGCCGGCGATGGCGCTGTAGGGGAGGTCGGCCCAGGCGTAGAGGAGGAGCACGTCGCGCTCGCCCGGGGACATGGCCAGGAGCGCCTCGGCGACGGCCGGCCAGCGCTCGTCGGCGACGATGCGGCTCTCGATCCGCTCCTCGTCGTCCTCGCCGACGTGGGGCTGGCGACCGGCGTAGGCGGCGATGGCCCGGAGCGCCCGCTCCTCCTGCCGGTAGTGGCGGCGGAGGAGGTTGGCGGCGATGCCGAAGAGCCAGGGCCCGATCGGTCCCCGCTCGGGGTCGTAGCGGTCGTGGCGGTCGAGGGCCTCGACGAAGGTCTGGGCGGTCAGCTCCTCGGCCAGCTGGGCGCCGACGCGCCGGGCCAGGAAGCCGTAGATGGCGTCGACGTGTTGCTCGTAGACCGCGCTGAACCCAGCGGCCGCGCTGGCTTCATGGTGATCGTCGACAGGCACGTCAGCCTTCCCTCGCCCGTGCGGGAAACGCAGTCTTCCGAAGGGTTATTGCCCGCACGGGGACGATCGGTTCCCGCGGCCGATCGAGAGGTCTCGCGGATCGCGCCGAACGCCCTCGCGTGCGTGGGGTTCGGCGCCCCGTGCGCCCCAGGTCAGGCCGCATGACCGAGCAGACACGCGCCGCGCCGGCTAGACAGCGAGTGCCGTTCCGGTGCGCACCGGTCGGCGCGGTGGACGACAACCACACACGAGGCAGCACCATGAGGCGACGCCAGGGGGCCGAGCTCGGGTCGAACCCGGCACGACCACGTCTGCTCACGCGGGCGCGCCGAGCCGCCTTCCTCGTCTTGTTCTTGTCGCTCGTTGCGTCCGGCGTGACCAGCATCGTGGTCGCTCTGGTGGTCGGCCGCAGCGTGCTCGACGACGACAGCGACCAACGTCTCGATCGGGCCGTGGGCCGGGCCGACGATGCCGCCGATCCGGCGGACGTCTCCGACCTGATCGGCTTCGGCCGCGTCGAGGTGCGCGATGGGGTGCTCCTCGGTCCGACCGGCGTCACCGCCGACCGGGGCGAGCTGGCCACTGCCGTGCTCGATGCCGCCGCCACCGGCGAGACGATCGACCGGGACATCGATCTCGACGGCCGGGCCTCGCAGCTGCGCGCCATCCCGGTGTCCACCGGTCCCGACGACACCGCCGTCCTGGTCGGGGTGATCCCGTCCCACAAGGGCACGGCGGCCAGCCTGCTGGCGCGGCTCCTCGCCATCCACTCCGTGGTGTTCCTCGCCATGGCCCTCCTCGCCGTGGTGATCTCGCGCCGCAGCACGCGGATCATGGAGTCGCTGTTCCAGCAGGAGGACCACCTGATGCGCGCCGTGGTCCACGAGATCCGCAACCCGCTGAGCCGCGCCCTCGTGGCCGTCGACGAGGGCCTGGCCGGCGTCTCCGACCCGAAGGCGGCGCTCGACGAGGCCGCCACCCTCGTCGAGGACGTCGACGAGCTGATCGGCGACCTGCTCGAGACGGCCCGGGTGATGACGGGGGCGACCTCGCTGCCGCGCGACGTCGTCGCCCTCAACGACGTCGCCGCCGACGCCACCCGCACCGCCTCCACCGACGACTGCACCGTGGTGCTCGAGCTGCAAGCCGTCACCGTCGTGGGCAGCGGACGGCTGCTGCGGCGGGCGGTCAGCAACCTGGTGCGCAACGCCGCCCGCCACGCCTACCGCGGCGGCCCGGGCGTCATCCGGGTCCGGGTCGATGGCCAGGGCGTGTCCGTCAGCGACGACGGGCCGGGCGTCGACCCCGAGCGTCTGTCCGAGCTGCACTACGACACCAGCCTCTCGGTGAACCAGAAGGGCGCCGGGCTGGGGCTCAACATCTGCGGCTGGGTCGCCGAGATGCACGGCGGGCGGCTGGAGCTGGCCAACCGACCCGAGGGCGGCTTCGTGGCGACGGTGCGCCTGCCCGGGGCCACGGTCCTCGACGGCCCCACCACCACCACCACGGCATCGCTCGCCGACCGCCCCGACGAGGCCGTCGCCGACCGCTGACCGACCCGGTCGCGTCGGCGATCGGCGATCTTTCGCCTCTTCCACCGTCGGTGCGTGTCGCGCACGAATGGCAAGGATCGATGCGCCATGGTGGCCGTCGAGGGTTTCCCTCACCCGGCGATCGCAACGCTCCCTCCCACCGGGGAGCGCGTCGTCCGGACGAAAGGGTCTCCGCCGCTGCCAACCCCCCGGCTCGGCGGCGGGGCCCGTGCGCCGGCAGCCCGCACCCCCACCCAGAGGGTGCGGGCTGCTGACGCGCCCGCATCGGGAGCGAGCGCGCGCACCCCGTCAGGACGACGGTGGGTGCACGCATCGGTGAACTCTCGGGGCCCCGGCGACGAGGCGATGTGACCGCGCACGGATGGCAAGGTTCGATGGTGTTCCCTTCGGCGGCACCACTGCTGGTTGTCGACTCCCCCCGGAGGTCCCTCGTGGCAACCCTCGTCGCACCACCCCCATCTCGCATCGACGTCCGCCTCGTCGTCTCGGCGCCCATCGGCTCCTGGCCGGTCGGTCCGCACACCGACAGGTTCCCGACCGCCCCGGCCCGCTCGTCCCGCCCCCGTCTGCTCGTGGTCGAGCCCGACGCCGGCCTGCGCGCCGCCTACGCCTCGGCGCTCGCCGCCGACGGCCACGACGTCCACG
>DATHEV010000021.1:0-3145 GCA_035318405.1 Iamia sp. | reverse complement strand
TGGCGCTGGGTGAGGCTGCGGCCCGGTCGGCCCTTCTCGTCGGGCCGGCCCATCCGGAGGGCGACCAGCTGCTGGCGGTCGCGCAGGCGGATCTGCACCAGCTCGCCCTCGGCCGTGCGGCGACGAGAGGTTGACTTCATGGGCATGTATGCCAAAATACGTCGATGCGGATATTGACGTCAAGTGGCTTGACACCCACTTGGTGTACGACCGTCTGACGTGCGGGTGCTGGCAGGGGAGCATGTGGGAACGGTCCACACCTTCAGGTCGTGGCCATGCCTCTTCACGGGGAGGTTCGGGTCCGCGCGTGTTGCGTGCGCACGCAGATTGCTGCATGGTCGCCTTCGTGACCTCTGATCCCGTCGCCTTCGGACGCCGTCTGGCCGAGCTCCGGACGGCCGCGGGCCTGATCCCCGCCCAGGCCGCCCGCCGCGCCGGCGTGACCGCCGCCTACTGGTCGGTGATCGAGGGCGCCGTCCCCCAGGGCCGCAACAAGCGGGCGTCGCTCCCCCGCGTGCCCGTCGTGCGGGCGCTGGCCGACGCCGTCGACGCCGACAAGGCCGAGCTGCTCGAGCTGGCCGGCTACCCCGACGACGCCGATCTCGAGCGGGCCCGCGTCGCCCGTCTCGGGACGGGCATCCAGATGTCCGCCTCCGGCATCGACCTGGAGGAGCTCCGGCTGGTCGACCCCGAGGCCTACGCCAACCTCGAGACCCAGGCCCGCTTCTTCCTCGACCGCGCCCGTCGCCAGGCCCGCGACGGCACGAGCGGCGGCTGATCGTCGTGGACGAGGAGACCACCACCTCGGGGCTGCTCTGGCGCGAGGCCAGCTCGCGCCCCAACCTCGACGTGGTCATCACCGACCTGCCCGCCGGCATCCGCGCCCTTCACGTCGTGGCCGATGACGGCGTCCGCTGCATCCTGATCTCGGCCGCCCTCTCGCCCGAGGAGAAGGTCGCCGCCCTGGCCCACGAGCTGGCCCACGACGACTGCCACGGCGGGTGTCACCACCCGGGCCTGCCCGACCGGCTCCGGGCCGTCGTCGCCCGGGACGAGGCCCGCGTCGACCGGGTGGCGGCCGACCGCATCCTCCCGCTGACAGGGCTGGCCACCTGGGTGGCCCACCAGGTCGACAACGACCGCCCGGTCACCGCCGCCGGGGCGGCCGAGGAGCTCGAGGTCGCCCGCTGGGTCGCCGAGCTCCAGCTCCGCCGGCTCGAGGCCCTCGCCCGCGGGGCGGCCTGACCCACCGAGCCGACAGGCGGTGATCGCACCGCCCCAGGCCGAGGTGCTGGGGTGGAGCCCAGCACCCTGACCTGGTGCGATGTGGCGGAGAGGGTGGGATTTGAACCCACGGTGGGTGTGACCCCACACCTCCTTAGCAGGGAGGCCCGATCAGCCTGACTCCGGCACCTCTCCGAGGTGCATCGACCTTACAGGTCGGACGCTGGACGTCGGTCCTCAAGTGCCGCTCAAGGAGCCCACAAGCGCGTCCGGGGATGGTGTCGCCATCCCACCCGGGGCGGTCGGCATCCCCCTGCCGGCCGCCCCACGACGATCGCACCACACAGGAGCCACACCATGAAGAAGAAGCTCACCCGTCCCCGCACCGCCGGCCGGATCGCTCTCGCCACCGTGCTGAGCGCCGGCCTCCTCCTCACCGCCTGCGGTGACGACGACGACACCGCGGCCGAGACCACTGAGGAGGAGACCACCTCCGCCGAGGCGGCTCCGCTCGACGACGCCACCGACGGCGGGGTCGAGGACGGCGTGCTCACCGTCGAGCTCGTCGACTACGGCTTCGAGGGCCTGCCCGAGTCGGTCCCGGCCGGCACCAAGCTCCAGGTCGAGAACGCCTCCACCGAGGAGTTCCACGAGCTGGTGGCGTTCAAGCTGCCCGAGGGCGAGACCCGCACGGCCGAGGAGATCGTCGCCCTCTCCGAGGAGGAGCAGGGCGCCCTGTTCGCCGGGCCGCCCGCCGCGGTGCTGTTGGCCGGCCCCAACGGCGGCGAGCAGACCACGGCCGTCGGCGACGGCACCCTCAGCGAGCCCGGCAGCTACGTCCTGTTCTGCGCCATCCCCGTCGGCACCGACCCCGAGGTCTACGCCGAGGCGGCCAAGAACCCCGAGGCGGGCCCGCCGCCGGAGGATCCGAACGCCGGCCCGCCCCACTTCATGGAGGGCATGTACGGCGACCTCGTCGTCGAGTAGTCCGCACCCTCGACGACGCCACCCGACCGTGCTCCCACCGCCCACCTCGCCGGCCCTCCCCCTCTCGCCCGGGGAGGAGCGGCCGGCGATCGGGAGCACGGTCGGGGAGGCCTGAGGGACGAGGAGGGGGCGGTACGGTCGGCCGGGATGGGGAGCCCGCCGATCGCCGTGCGGCCGTCGCCGGGCGTGGTCTACGGCGTCCTGGCGCTGGGGATCGCCACCGTCTCCGCCTCGGCCCTGATCATCCGGGAGGGCTACGACGCGGTGGGCGGCGGCTCGACCGGGCGGGGCCTGCTGATGGCCTTCTCCCGCATGGCCCTCGCGGCCGTGCTGACGCTCCCGGCATGGCGGAGGCCGCGAGCGGCCGAGGGATCGGCCCTCGCCCGCCGGCTGCCGGAGGGCACGCGGGGCCGGGCGGTGGCGGGCGGGGTGCTGCTGGGCCTCCACTTCGGGACCTGGCTGCCGTCGCTGGCCTTCACCTCCATCGCCGCCAGCACCACCATCGTCACCACCGTCCCGGTGTGGGTGGTGCTGCTGGTCTGGGCGATCCGGGGCCAACGGCCGTCGGCCCTGACCGGGGTGGGCATCGCCGTAGCCATCGGGGGCGGCGCGCTGGTGGCCCTCGGTGACGTCGACGGGCTCGACGCCGGGTCCAACCCGCTGCTGGGCAACCTCCTCGCCCTGGCTGCGGCGATCACCTACTCGGCCCACCTCCTGCTGGGCCAGGCGGTGCAGGCCCGGGGGCTCGGGCTGTGGCGCTGGACCACGATCGTGGCCACCGTCGGGGCCCTGTCGGTGGCGCCGCTGGTGGTGGCCACGGCACCGGGCGAGGGCCCGTTCCCGCTCCGGTTCTGGGTCGCGGTCATCGCCCTGTGCGTGGTGTCGCAGATCGTGGGCCACTCGTCGCTCACCTGGTCGACGCGGTGGATCAGCC
>DATHEV010000020.1:0-3276 GCA_035318405.1 Iamia sp. | reverse complement strand
GGCGTCGAGGGTGGGGATGGCGTGGGAGTAGGTGTCGATGGTGATCGAGATCGTCGAGTGGCCGAGGCGGTCGGAGACGACCTTGGGGTGGACGCCGGCGGCGAGGGCGAGGGAGGCCCACGTGTGGCGGAGGTCGTGAGGGCCCCGGAGCGGCGGCAGGCCGCTCTGGCGGACCAGGGTCTTGAACCGGCGGGTTACGACGTCGGGGTGGATGGGATGGCCATCGGGATCGGCGAAGACGGCGTCGGCCCGGCCGACCGGACTGCCCAGCAGCTCTCGGTCGCGGCGCTGGGCCTCCTGATGCGCCTTCAGCACCCGCACCGTGTCGGGGTCGAGGACGAGGCGACGCCGGCTGCGGTCGCTCTTCGGGGGCGAGAAGACGACCTTGGTGCCGACGGTCGTGACCGACTGGTTGACAGACACGGTCCCTCGGTCGAGGTCCATGTCGCTCCAGCGGAGGCCGACGGCCTCGCCTCGACGCATTCCGGTGGTGGCCAGCAGCACCCAGAGGGCGAACAGCGGGTCACCGGCGGCGTGGCGGAGGAAGCGGGCGAGCTCTTGGGCGGTCCAGGTCGGGGTCTGCGGGCGGACGGCCGTCGGCGCTTTCGCTCGGGACGCTGGGTTGCGGTCGATCACCTCGAGGCGCTCGGCGTCGGCCAGGGCCTTGCGGAGGGTCACGTGGTCGTTCCGGATCGACGTGGGCGACAGGCCGGTCCCCTGCCGCCCACCAGAGCGGGACAGCTCGGCGTAGAAGCGCTCGATCATGAGCGGCGTCAGGTCCCGGAGCCTCACGGCACCGAGGCCTTCCTTGATGTCGGTCACGGCTCGGGCGTACCCACCGGCGGTCGTCTCTCGCAGTCGGGGGGTGGCCGCCTCAATCCACTCGTCGAGGTAGTCGCCCAGCCTCACGCCGGCCCCGGTGCCACCGGTGCCCCGGGCGATGGCGTCGCGCATCGCCTCCTCGGCCGCCTTCTTCGTCGGGAAGCCGCCCTTCGACTTCTGGCGCCGGTGTCCCGTGGCGGGATCGGCGGCCAGGTCGATCACGTACGTCCACGTGCTGCCGCGACGTCGGACGTGTCCTCTCATGACAGCCGATGCTAACAAGCCCGTTAGCATTTCGTGAGCAATGGCCGATCAGAGGCCGAGCCACGGAGCGGTCAACACCAAAGAACAGCAGGTCAGCGGTGCCCGGGGCGGGGGTCGAACCCGCACGGTGCTGCTCGCACCCGAGGGGTTTAAGCCCTCTGCGTCTACCGGTTCCGCCACCCGGGCGGGTTGCGTCACCCAACGCTAGGGCACCCCACCCGGCACTCAGGGGGTGCCATTGGCCCGGAGGAGGTCGATCGCGTTGGCGGTGAGGTGGCCGCGCCACTCGAGCTCGGCGGCCGGGGAGTACGCGTTCCACTCCAGCGGCCAGCCGCCGTCGTCCTGCTGCTGGCCGGCGAGACGGGCCACGTCGGCGGCGACGGTCTCGGCGGGGAGCAGCAACCGGGTCGGGCTGTCCGGCCGGGGCGACAGGTCGAGGGGGCGGAGGCACTCGCCCTCGGCTCCTCCGACCACGGGGACGATGCCGTCGCTGGGCACCCACTGGGCCAGGTGGGCGAGGGCGTCGGCGGCGGCGTCGGGGTCGGCGTCGGCGGCCGCGTCGACGGCGTTGAGGGCGAAGCCGAGCACGAGGGCGAAGGGCTCCTCGTCGAGGGCCAGGGCGGCGTCGAGGCACCAGCGGGTGGCCGCCGCCAGCCACGGGTGGGCCGCCACGGCCGAGTCGATCCGGGCGACCCGGTGGGCCTGGGCCACGACGATGGCGGTGATCTGGAGCGACGGCTCGGTCGGATCGGCATCGGCCCAGAAGGGCGCGGTACCGGCGCGGTCGTCGACCGGGAGGCCGAAGGGCACGGCGCCGCCGTCGAGGCTGATCGAGCCGAGCCAGTCGCACAGCTCGACCGCCCGGGCCGAGGGCGGCGCACCGGCGTCGGCCCACGCCTCGAAGGCGTGGAGGCTGGGTCCGGGCTGGCTGGTGCCGTCACGCAGGTCGGGCTCGAGCCCCCAGCCGTAGCCCCCATCGGGGTTGCGGTACCCCTCGACGGCGGCGTGGAGCCGCTGGCGGTCGGCGTCGCTCCCATGCAGGAGGCAGGCCAGGCGGTGGCGATCGAGCAGGCGGCCGTGGGTGGCGACGAAGCGCTCGGCCGCGGCGAGGTCGATGTCGAGTTCGATGTCCATGCCGTCGATCATCCTCCCGCGTCGGGTCCAAGGCTTGGACGGATCGGACGTCGACCGGGCCGCGGCGTCGGGCTCAGACGGCCGGCAGGTCGGTGAGGAACTCTTCGATGGCGTGGTTGAAGGCGTCGTTGCGATCGCCGGCGACCATGTGGCCGGCACCGTCGACGCGGGCGTAGCGAGCGTGGGGCACCAGCTCCTGGAGGTCGGCGGCGCCGTCCTCCTCCAAGAGGTCGCTGCGGGCGCCCCGCACCAGCAGCGTCGGCACCGTCAGCGCCCGGGCGGCGTCGCGCAGGCGCTCCTCGTAGCCGAGGACACGGGGTTCATCGACATGGGTCTCATGGACACCGGGCGCGTCGCCCGCGTCGTGGCTCTTCAGGAAGCGGGGGTCCCAGTGCCAGATCCAGCGGCCGTCGTCGCGCTGGCGGACGTTGCGGCGCAGGCCGTCGAGGTCCGTCGGGCGAGGCCGGTGCGGGTTGTAGGCCGCGACGGCGTCGGCCACCTCGTCGAGGCTGGCGAAGCCGTCGGGGCGGGCCAGCATGAAGTCGGTGATGCGGTCGACGCCCTTCTGCGAGATGCGCGGCGCCACGTCGACGAGGACCACGGCCCGGGCCGTCGGAGCGATGCCCTCCCCCACCGCGACCAGCGACGCGATGCCCCCGAGGGATGCGCCCACGAACACCGGGCGCTCGCCGAGGTGCTCGGCGACGCAGGCGGCGTCGGCGGCGAAGGCGTCGATGGCGTAGCTGCCATCGGGGGCCCAGCTGCTCTCACCGTGGCCCCGCATGTCCATGCTGGCCGTGCGCCACCCCGACCGGGCCAGCACGCCGGCGGTGCCGCCCCACGCGTGACGGGTCTGGCCGCCGCCATGGAGCAGGAGCACGGGCGGGCCGTCGGCGGGGCCCTGCACGTCGGCCACGATCGTCAGCCCCGGCGCCGTCTCCAGCTCCAGCCGTTCGATCGTCGTGCCCTCGCCGTCCACCATCGCCGGCGACGCTACCGACCGCTCGGTCGAAGTCGGCAGCCCACTCGATCCGTGTGCGGGTTCGACCGTTTGCG
>DATHEV010000019.1:0-6000 GCA_035318405.1 Iamia sp. | reverse complement strand
GCCCTCCAGACCTCGGAGAACCACCTCGCCACCGAGGCCGATGTCATCGCCTCGTCGTCGTACTTCGCTCTCGCCGACAACGATCCGGAAGAGTACGTGCGGTCCCTCTACTGGGACATCTTGGGCCGCGAGGGTTCAACGGTCGATGTCGACTACTGGGAGGGTCGCATCGTCAACGCGATCCAGACCCGCCGACAGGTCTCGGTCGCCTTCCTGCGGAGCTCGGAAGCGGCACTGTTCCGCGTGAACGGGTTCAGCTGGGAGCCCGGATGCCCGACGACCGACCTGATCCGGTTCGACAACATCGAGAGCGGTTCGTACTGCCTCGTCCTCAACCGCAAGGGTTCGGTCGCCGATGCCAACTACTGGGCGTCGACGTACACGGGCGGGGGACAGCTGGTCGGGATCTGGACCGCTCTGGCGGTCTCCACCGAGTACTACAACCTCGCCCAGGTCTGACGGGCGCCGACCCCGGGCCCGTCCGTCCCCGTCCTCCTCGGCGCTCGCCGCGCCAGCCCTGGCTGGAAGGCGTCGTCAGATGTCGATGGGGGCGAACGGGTCGAGGTAGGTGGCGGAGTAGCCGCGGTCGTCCTGGTCGTTCTCGTCGGCGAACGGTTCGGTCCACGTCGTCCGGTAGTTGAAGATCACCTCGGCGCCGGAGACCGTGTCGATGACCAGGTCGACGGTCGGGCGGTTGGGGTGCTTGTGCTGGTCGCCGTTGGAGCTGAAGAGGAATCGGGAGCACGCCATGGCGTCGAGCAGGGCGGCGTCGATGTTCCCCCGGCTCCCGTGGTGGGACACCTTGTAGAGGTCCAGGGGCACGGGTCCGGCGATCTTCTTGTCGCGCCCGTAGCGGGCGAGGCCGGCGGCGAGGTCGTCCCGGAAGGCGTCGCCGGCGAAGAGGGCGCGGCGCTCGCCGTACTGGACCAGCAGCGTGATCGAGGACCCATTGGTCCGGCTGTCGTCCGGGGTGCTCCCCAGGTCCGGGTCCACGAGCCACCCCTTGTCCTTCAGCTTGGCGATGGCGGCATCGATGTCGCCGGGGACGCCACCCGCCGCCCGCACCGACACCTCCCACCGGTCTCGCAGCCGGTCGAGGCGCAGGGTCGACGGCGTCAGGACCGTGAGGGTCAGCCCCGCGATCGTGCGTTCGGGGAGCGGGTCGGGCTCGGCGGGTACGACGATCCCCTTGCCCCCGAACGCGTCGTTCCACCGGCGCGGCCTGCGCTCGAGGAGCGCGCCGAGCCACTCCCCCTCGGAGCCGCCCAGGTCCGTGGTCGGGTTGAGGTGCTTCCACCCGTTGAACCAGACATCGCGGGGCGCCAGGCGCAGCTCGTCGTCGCAGAGGGCGCGGATGACGCCTTCGATGTGGTCGTTGTCGATGTGGGAGATGACGAGGAGGTCGATCCGGCGACAGCCGTGTCGCACCGGGAGCTCCATCAACCGGTCGCGGATCGACGTGTCGTAGGCCGACGAGGTGCCGGCATCGATGAGCATGCGCTTCGGGCGCTTGGCGTCTCCCCACTCGACCAGCAGGGCATCGCCCTTCTTGGCCGGCATGGCCTCGACACGGAACACATCGGTCATGGTCGCCTCCTACGGCGTGAGGACCCAGCCGGCATCGCCAAACCCGATCAGGGAGAACCCGAGCCACTCGCCCTGTGCGAAGAGCCGTCGGCGCGCCTCGGTCAGGACCGCGCCGAACGGGACGCCGCGGGGGCGGGCTCGGAGCGTGGCGGCCAGTGCGTCGACGATCGCGGTGGTGATGGCGGGCGCCACCTCGGCCGGGATCGGGGCCAGGGTCCCGAGCATGATCGGCGTCCCGTTGGACTGCAGGGCGGTTGCGAACGACGCCGGGAGGCCGTCCGTCGTGGCCGTCTCGCAGCCGACGAGGAGGAGAAGCGGGCCGGTGCCGGTGTCGGTCGCCCAGGTCACGTCGCGGCGCACGTCGACCACGTCGAGCAGGACGCTGCCCAGCTCCAGCGGCGGGATCCCGTGGCCAGAGGTCTCCCGGTGGACGATGCCGACGAGGATCGAGGGACGCGGAGGACGGGGGCGACTGCGCCAATCCTCCCAGTCGGCGACGACCTGCACGGCGCCGATGGCCGACCCGATCGCCGTGGCCGTGGTGCTCTGAAGGTTGGCGGGCACCTTGTCGGAGGCCCCGAACAGCGCTGAGCCCAGGGGCTGGAGGGGCCGCCTCGTCGGCGATGGCGGGGCCTGGGAGGTGTGGGTCACCGGGGGGTGGCGCTCGATCACCTTGCCGAGCCCCCAGAACCGGCGCAGGCAGATGACGTCCAGCGGCGGGGAGTCGTCGCACCGGCAGTCCTCGACCGACGCCGCACACGGCTTCGCCCTCGCCCGGTCGATCTCCGCGTCGTAGACCAGCTCGAGCGGGACCACGCTGGCCTCGGGGGTGCAGAGGACGCGGATCGTGGCCGCCCCGCGGAGGGCCTCGACGTCGACCCCGCTCTGTTCGAAGCCGAGGAACAGCTGCCGACCCAGCCGGGCCAGCTCGCAGAGACCCGCTGCCCGGGCCGTGTTCCGCGCCTTCGCCGTGGTGCCCTCGGCTGCCCGGACCCCGTCGGCGACGTCGTAGAGGGCGCGGCCGATGTCGTTGGCGGCGGCCTCCAGGGTGGCCGCGAACGTCCGGCTGATCGTCACGGCGCCGTCGGCGGTGGTCACCGCCCCGCCGTCGCTCGTGATCGCCACGGAGACCGTCGGACCCTCGACCTCGGCGGCGTGGGTCTCGGCCCCCGGGTGCCATCCGTCGGCGGTGATCGACAGCGCCGTGAGCGCCACCCCGTGTCCGGTACCGGCCGGCTGGATGCGTCGGCGCACGGGTCCCTTCAGACGGAACGCCTGGTAGACCACGCCGCCCCGGTGGACCTGGAGCAGGCCGGTGAGCTCGTCGATGTCGTCGTCGCCCAGGTGGAACTCCAGGTGCTGCACGTCGGTCGGGCCCTCCCGTCGCAGCTCGACCTCCACCGTCTGCGGCGGTCCGGCTCCCTCGTGCGTGAGCACGAGGGTCACCTCGAGGGTGACCGTCTGGCGCTTCCCCAGCGCCTCGGCCGCGGGGAACGGCTCGGGGGCGGCGAACCAGTCGACGCCTCCGGCGGCGATGCGGACCCCCAGCCGGTGGTCCCGGTCGGTCACGAACGTGGCGCTCCGCTTCCACGCGCCCCGCGAGCGGACCTCGAGCTGGGCCTGTAGGAAGCGGGCCTCGGCCGGGCCCCGCCGCCGGCGGGCGGGTCGAGCGGGGACCTCCGCGGGAGCGTCGTCGACCGCGGCCGCCACGGCCATGTCGGAGAAGTCGGGCATGGCGTCGAGGGGGATGTCCCCGTCGGCGGTGGCCCGGTAGAAGACGCGGCCGAGCTCCTGCGTGCGCCTCCGCCGGGGCCGTATCGCGCGGGTCCTGTCGGTGGGTGGGGCCGCCATCGCGGGGCGGACCTCCGGGTGGTCCAGGTCCGACGTGAGCTCGCAGAGCGCCTGGGACATCTCGGACAGCATCGGCGCCCGCGCCACGTCGGACGCCGCCGCCAGCGACCGGGCCACGGTCCGGCCGTCGGTGATCCCGTGCACCAGCTCCTCGATGAACGCGCCGCGCGAGCGGTCGGAGGCGGCCACGAGGGCCGACCCGCCGGCGCCGAGCCCCTGCGACATGTCGCGCACGTCCATCAGGTGACGGGACAGGCGGGCGTTCTGCTCGGCGAACACGACCAGCAGGGCGGAGCCCACGCCGACCGACCCGGCCATGCGCTCCGCCTCGCCCATGTCCCGGACGACGGCGATGTCGCAGCGACCGGTGTCCCGCCCCAGCTGGACCACCTCGACCATCGACGCCAGCTCGGGGTCCCGGGCGAGACGGCGCTCGATCGACCGTCGCAGGGTCGTCGCGGCGAGCGGAAGGCCGATCGTCACCGTGCCCTCGAAGGCATGCATCGCGGTCCGGCCGGGACGAAGGCCGATGGCGATGTCGACGCCCGCGGCCCGGTCGATCTGGGCGAGCATGTCCGGCGCCACGGTCCAATCGGGGACCACGATCGTCTCGAGGCGGGCGTAGTCCTTCCAGACCTGGTCGTCGATCTCGACGACCGGGGCCAGAGCCGCGGCCCCGACGACCGAGCCGACGACGGCGCCGTCGCGGTTGAGGGCGGCGATCAAGGTGGCGGGATCGGCGGCGAGGCGGTCGGGCCGCGCCCCCAGCACGGCGAGGCCGGCCACCGACTCTGCGCTGCGCCTGGTGATCACGCCCAGCCGCTCAGCCACGACCCACCTCCCGACGGCTACTCACCGCTCACCAGCGCGACGTCCCGGTGCGTGTTCTCGTTCTCGACCACCAGGAAGTTGTCGCCGGCCGCGAGGGGCGAGCCGAACTCGGCGACGAGCGCCCCCTTCTCGAGCGTGACCTTCGTGGCCTCCACCGCACCGATCCGGACGGTGGTGTCGGCGCGCAGGCCGGAGCCGGTGATGGTCAGCTTCGGGGTGGCCACGGTGGGGTCGATGTGATCCGGCTCGACGTTGGTGATCCTCGGCTCGCCCCGGGCGGTCGTGGGCCGGGGCAGGAACCGTTCGAGCCGCTCCAGCGCCGAGCGGGAGAAGAGCCCGGCGACGAACGCCAGGAACGCAGCCAGGGCGTTCTGGGTCTCGACGCCCGCCTCGGCGCCGCTCGCCAGGACCTGTCCCTGGACCCCGAGGGTGACGACCAGGCCGGCGACGCCCCCGATCAGCGGGTTGAGCAGGTGCCACCACGCCCATCGGGCGCGGAACGTCACCAGCCCGGTCTGGGCGGCGAACGACCGGGCGACGTGGATGGCGCCACCCAGGGCGCCGGCAGTGAGCATGAACACCGCGTTGGCGGCGACGGGGGACGCGTTCTTCCATGTGCGCGTGGTGCCGAGCCAGTGCACCGCGACCCTCGTGCCGTCGTCAGCCGGTGGGTTCACGCTGAGGAGGGACACGACGGCCCACGTCAGGCCGAGGAGCGTCGTCGCGCACCAGATGCCCAGCACCACGGTGAGCGCCTCACGCAGGGCATCGGGCCATCGGCTGCGGACGATGGCCAGGACGATCACCGCCACGATGGCCGCGATGGCGACGAGCACCCAGGGGTCGAGGGACATGGTCGGGTCTCCTTGTTCGATGAGCAGGAACGTGGCCAGCACCCCGGCGGTGCCGGCCGCCACCACCGCCAGCACGATCCTGGGCCGGGCCGTCATGGGGTCTCCGGAGGGTCGTGAGGACCTCGAGGGTGGCGGGCGACACGCCCGTCCGCGCCGCCGCCTCGGTCACCGCGTCGAGGGCGGGGGGCTCCCGGTGCCCGCGGCGCGACAGCGCGACGGTGATGCACACGGTCGTTGGATCCGAGTTCCCCACCCCGTCCCTCCTCGCGGGTGACGGTACTCCGCCCTGGCACGACGTGCCATGGTCCTTTCGGACGGTCGGGGTCCAGTGGCGAGGCTCGTCGGATCAGACCTGCTCCCAGCCGCCGGCGGCCTCGGCGGCCTCGGCGGTCGCGGCGGGCGCGTCGGTCCGGGCCCGGCGCAGCGTGGACTAGTGTCCAGAACTGTGTCCAGCATCGCCAGTGCGCCGCCGGACGAGAAGATCGGTTGGATCGGACTGGGCCAGATCGGGACGCCGATGGCCCTGCGTCTCGTCGACCACCCCGGTGGCCTGGTGGTGTGCGACGTGGTCCCCGACGCGACCCGGCCCTTCGCCGAGAAGGGGATCGAGGTGGCCGCCGACGCCGCCGCCGTGGTGGCCGCCGGGGCCACGCTGATCTCGGTCATGGTGCGCGACGACGCCCAGGTGCGCGCCGTGGTGGCGCAGGTCGTCGAGGTCGCCCCGGCGGGCACGGTCGTGGCCGTGCACTCCACCATCCGGCCGGAGACGGCCGAGGATCTCGCCCTCGTCGGCGCCCGGTCCGACATCGCGGTCCTCGACGCGCCGGTGAGCGGGGGAGTGGCCGGTGCCTCCACGGGCCGTCTGGCGATCCTCCTC
>DATHEV010000018.1:0-3993 GCA_035318405.1 Iamia sp. | reverse complement strand
ACCCGGTAGCCGGTGATGGGCGAGCTGCCCGGGCTGGCCGGTGCCGTCCACGTCAGGGTCACCGACGTGGCGGTGGCGGCCTTGACCGTCGGGGTGCCGGGGGAGCCCGGGGGCGTGGACGCCACGATCGTCACCGTCAGCGGAGCCGACGTGGACGTGGCGTGGGTGTCCGAGCCCTGGTAGGCGGCGCTCACGGTGTGGTTCCCGACGGTCAGGCCGGCCAGCGGCAGCGTCGCCTTGCCGGCGGCCAGGTCGAGGGCCGGACGGGCGCTGCCGTCGACGGTGAACACGACCTTGCCGGTGGCGGCGGACTGGCCCGAGGCCACCGCCACGGTGGCGACGACGGTGGCGCCCGTCCGCTGGACGGTGGTGGTGGTCGGGACGGCGGGGACGCCGCCACCGGGAACGATGTCCTGCACGAACACCGCCGAGGTCGACGGGGCCAGGAGGTCACCGGTCTCGAAGCGGGCCGTGATGCTGTGCTGGCCCACGGTGAACGCCCGGCTCAGGGTGGCGGTGCCGTCGGGGCCCAGCGGGCGCCGGCCGATCTCCACCGTGCCGTCGAGGAACACGACGGTGCCGGTGCCGAGGGCGCCGGTGCCGCTGGTGCGGGCGACGGTGGCGGTGAGGGCCACCGTCTCGTCGACGGGCGCCGGGACCTTGCTGCTGGCCACGGTCACCCGGCTGGCGGCACCGGCGACGGTGACCGTCTTGGTGCCGGTGGCGGTGGGCGTGGTGGGGGAGCCGGAGTAGGCGGCGTCGAGACGCCACTGCCCGGTGGCCAGGCCGGCGGGCACCGTGAGGGTGGCCGTGCCGGAGGCCAGGGTGGCCGTCCCGAGGGTCACGACCGGCCGGGCCGGGGTGGTGCCCGTGGCGGTGACCGTGACGGTGCCGGCCGGGGGCCGGGCGCCGGTGACGCCGGAGGCGTGGGTGACGGCGACCTTCACCTGGGTGCTGGCGCCGGCCACCGGGGCGGCCGGGGTGGTGCTGACGGCCACCGTCGGGGCCGGGACCCGGCCGTCGGTGGTGACGAGGAGCAGGACGGGGGCCGAGGTGACCGGTTCGGTGCCGCCGTCGCCGGCCCACATCGCCGTGAGGCTGTGGGCGCCGACGGGCAGGGGCGGCAGGTCGACCGGCGCCCCCTCCTTGCTCGTGGTCGGGGAGGCCAGGGTGGTGGCGCCCTCCTTGATGACGACCGTGCCGCTGGGCTGGTAGCCGCTGCCCTGGGCGGCGATCGAGAACGTCACCGCACCGGTGGTGCCGACCTTGATCGGGCTCTCGACGACGTCGAGGGCCAGGGTGGTGGCGGTCTTGTTCACCGTCACGGCCTGGATGGCGGAGGTGACCGACCGGTAGCGGCTGTCGCCCTGGAAGGTGGCCTTCAGCGGGTGGTTGGTGCCGCTGGAGGTCAGCCGGAACGGGATCACGGCCTTGCCGCTGCTGTCCAGGGTGCCCGCCGCGACCCGCTGGCTGCCGTCGAAGAGGTCGACGGTGCCGGTCGGGGTGCCGGTGGAGCCGACGCCGGTGACGCTGACGGTGGCCGTGGACGTGGCGCCGATCGGGATCGTCGTCCCGCTCAGGGCGAGGGCGATCGTCGGCGTCGGGGTGGAGGTGCCCGGCGTGCGGCCCTGCTCGACCGTGGCGTCGACGTCGTCGCCCTCACCCGGGGCACCGTCGTCAGCCCCACCTGTTCCCGCAGTCACCCGGATCGGACCAGTGCGGGCCGAGTAGTCGGCCACGTCGGTGTCGGGGCCACCGGAGAGCGTGTCGCCCCCGTCGGCCGCGGTGCCCTGGTCGAAGCGGTCGTTGCCGGCCTGGCCCCGCTCGACGTCGGCCCCGGGGCCACCGACGAGCAGGTCGTTGCCGGGTCCCCCGTCGAGGATCTCGGCACCGGTGGTGCCGTACAGGGTGTCGGCGCCGTCGCCGCCCTCGAGGGTGGCCCCGGCGTCGGTGGTGACGAGGGTGTCGCCTCCGCCGCCACCCTGGACCAGTCCCTTCTGGGTCGCGCTGCCCTCGGTGAGGGCGATGTTGTCGGCGAACGGCGTGCCGACGATGGTGTCGACCGTGCCGTCGACGTAGTCCCGCCGGGTCGGGTCGGCGGCCGACTCGTCGACGGCGTTGCCGTCGTCGTACCGGTTGCCGTCCGAGCCCTGGTGCACCACCACGGGGGCGGCGCGGAGGGCGTAGGTCACGGTGTCCTTGCCGCTGCCGCCCCGGATCGAGTCGGACCCGGCGCCGCCGTCGAGGACGTTGGTGCCCTCGCCGCCGATGACGGTGTCGTCGCCCTCCCCGGTGAGCAGGGTGTCGTTGCCGTTCCCGCCGTTGGCGCTGTCGTTGCCGGCTCCGGTCGCGATGGTGTCGTCGTCGTCGCCGCCGGCGACGGACTGCGGCCCGCCGGCGGTGGTGATGGTGTCCTTGCCGCCGTCGCCGCTGACGGTGTCCACCTCGACGGCGCCGGTGGGTCCGGTGACGGTGATGGTGTCGTCGTCGGCGTCGCCGGTGATCGACTGGGCCGCGGGCTTGCCGTTGGCGGCCAGCCCGTCGCTGCCGGCGTCGGCGATGGTGTCGTCACCGGGGCCGCCGTGGATGCCGTCCAGGCCGGGCCCGGCGGTGAGGTCGTCGTCACCGTTGTGACCCTGGAGGGTGTTGATGCCGTCGGTGTCGATGCCGACGTCGTCGCCCGCGCCCAGGTTGAGGACGTCGTTGCCGTTCTGGCCGTCGACCTCGTCGCCGGCGACGGCTCCGAGCGACCCGTCGAACTCGTCGTCGCCCTCGCCGAGGGTGACGTCGGCAGACATGTCGCCGTTGGTGATCACGGTGTCGGCGCCGGGGCCGGCGTCGCCGGTCAGCCGGAAGGTGCCGGTGGCCACGTTGGAGGCCTGGTACCAGTCGTCCCCGTCGCCCAGGTCGATGGTGTGGTCGCCACCCCCGACGGACACCTTGTCGGGGCCGTCACCGGTGTCGATCACGAGGTCACCGATCGCAGAGTCCTGGATCTCGTCGCGGGCCGCACCCAGCTCGTAGCGGTCGTCGCCGCCGCTGGAGCTGACGAAGTCCTCGCCGTCCCCGCCGATCACCACGTCGCCCCCGTCGCCGTCGCCGACCCCCGAGCTGTGGTCCTGGTCGGAGACGGTGTTCCGGCCCGGGCCGTCGCCGGTCTCGAACCGGTCGACGCCACCGCCGCCCGACAGGATGTCGCCGCCGGCGTGGCCGACGAGGGTGTTGCGGGCGGTGTTCCCGTGCAGCTCGTCGGCCGCGGAGCCGCCGACGATGCGCTCGATGTCGAGCTGGATGCGGTCGCAGCGGGAGCCGTTGCAGTCCGCCCCGGTGAAGTTGCCCCGGTTGCCCTCGCCGCTGTTGGCGGCCGGGTTGATGTCCAGGTAGACGGGGTTGGTGCGGGTCGACCAGTCGGCCGTGTCGGTGCCGTCACCGCCCTTGATGTCGTCGGCGCCGAGGCCGCCGTCCAGGAGGTCGGTGCCGGGGCCGCCATCGAGCAGGTCGTTCCCGCCGGAGGCGCGGAGGTCGTCGTCCTCGGTGCCTCCGTCGAGCTCGTCCCGGGCCGAGGAGCCGCGGAGGGTGTCCTCGCCGGCCTCGCCCCGGAGGATGCCGGGGCCGTTCAGGGTGTCCTTGCCGGCGCCGCCCAGGAGCTCGAGGGCGCGGCCACCGGTCGACAGGCGGTCGGGGCCGGAGCCGCCGATGACCACGTCGACGTCGACCACGTCGTCCTTGAGGAGCTCGGCGACGGGGCCGTCGTCCTGCTGGCCGCCGACGGTGACGGCGACGGGGCCGGTCTCGGCCGAGTAGTCGGCCGTGTCGCGGCCGTCGCCGCCGCGGTACCTGTCGGAGCCCAGCTGGCCGACGAACGTGTCGTCACCGGCCAGGCCCAGCAGCTCGTCGTTGCCGGCCCCACCGAAGAACCGGTCGTTGCCGTCCCCGCCGATCAGCAGGTCGTCGCTGACGTTGCCGGTGAGGCGGTCGGCGCCGGGGCCGCCG
>DATHEV010000017.1:0-2029 GCA_035318405.1 Iamia sp. | reverse complement strand
CTGCTCGACGGTGCGGAGCAGCCCGCTCAGGTCACGCCGTTCGTCCCGTCCGGTCCCGGGAGCATGGTGATCGTGACGAGCAATCACCTGCTGGAGGAGCTCGTCTACGACGGCGCGATGCCCGTGCCGGTCGATCCGCTGGAGGACGAGAGCGCGACCCGCCTGCTCGTGGACATCGTCGGTCGCGAGCGGGTGGAGGCCGAGCCCGATGCGGTGAGCCGCCTGGTCGAGCTGTGCGGTCGACTGCCTCTCGCTCTGCGGGTGTGCGGGGCCCACCTCGTCGGTCGCCATCGGCACCGCAGCGTGGCGTGGGTCGTCGACCAGATCGAGGCAGCCGACGATCGCCTGGCGGCCATCGGAGGAAGTGGTCACCACGACCTGGCGGCCGTCTTCGACTTCGCCTACCAGGCCCTCGAACCGGCCGCTCGGGCGCTGTACCGGGCCATCGGCCTCATGCCGAGTGCCCGCTTCGCGGAGCCGGCGGCCCGGGCGGTGGCGGGGCTCGACGCCGACGCGCACGCCGCGGCCCTCGCCGAACTCGTCGAGGTCAGCCTCGTGCGCACGGCCGATGGAGGTCGGTGCAGCGTGCACGAGCTCGCACACCGGCACGCCCGCATCACCGGGCATCGCCGCGACGGTCCCGCTGCGCAGGCCCAGGGAACGCGCCGCCTGCTGGACTGGTACCTCGCCGCCCTGCGCGCTGCCGATCGTGCCGTCGCCCCTGACCGGCTCCGCCTCGCTCCGCACGGTGATCCTCGGGTGGAAGGCGTGCCGACCTTCACCGACCCGAAGGCGGCGTTCGCGTGGTTCTCCGATGAGCGCAACTCGATCCAGGGCGTGCTCCGCCTCGCGGTCGACATCGCATGGGACGAGCGGGTTTGGCACCTGACCGAACCGCTCTGGAGCTTCGTCTACAACCTCAAGTCGTACGGGCTGTGGTTCGAGGCCTACGAGGCGGCGGCGCGGGCGGGCGAGCGCCTGGGCGACCGCTCGGTCGTCGCCCGCATGCGATCGTGTCTGGCTCGGGCCTACTCCGACCACGGCGACTTCGGGCGCGCCGCCCAGGAGATGGCGGTGGCCGAGGATGCCGTGAGCGGTGTCGACGACACCATGCTCCGCGGCTCGATCGCCGAGTTCTCGGGGATCATGGCGTTCGAGCGGGGCGACATCGCCGACGCCGTGGCGCACTTCCAGCTGGCTCGCCGCCTCCACGCAGACGCGGGGAGCGACCGGGGTGCGGCCTTGGAGCAGTACCAGCTCGGGAAGTGCTACGCCGCCATGGGCTCGGCATCCAAGGCCCTGGAGGCGTACGAGGCCTCGGAGAGGGTGTTCGTCGAGATCGGTGACACCCTGCTCGCGACGCGGGTGATGCGCAGGAGGGCCGAGGCGCTGCGGATGGCGGGACGGGACGACGACGCCGTCCGCGCCGCATCGACGGCGCTCGCCGCCAGCCAGGACCTCGGGCTGCCGTTCGACGAGGCCGAGGCCCTCGAGCTCAGCGCATCGCTGGCCGAGACGATGGGCCATGCGGACATCGCCCGGGATCGACTCCGACGGGCAGCCGACATCTACAGCCACCTCAACCATCCACGAGCACGCACGCTCCTCTCCGAGCTCGGGGAGGCATCGGGCTCATGACGCCGGAAGCTTCGTGAAGGTCGCCTCCAGTGGTTCACCGTCGCCGGCCACGATCAGGCGCAGGGCGCGCTGCTCGTCGGGCGGCGAGGTGACGACCACCCCGTAGGCGGCGGCGGCCAGGCGCACGACCGCCGCGTCCGACCACTGACCTCCCGTGGTCAGGGTCGGCAGCACCGTCCCCGTCGATGCTCGCACGGCGAGGCGGAGCCCGTCGGCGGAGCGATCGAGGGCGACACGACACCCGGGGAGCTCATCGAGCGTCGCCGTGACCCATCGATCCCGGTCGCCCGCGTCCTCGGCCGCCTGGAGGCGCACCACCGCCCCGGCACCCTGGCGCAGCCCGAGCTCCGGGTGCGTGTCGTCGACGACCGTGCAGTCCAGCTCGGTGGCC
>DATHEV010000016.1:0-8875 GCA_035318405.1 Iamia sp. | reverse complement strand
CATGGATGCCGTCCACATCGTCTCCGGTACCGCCGTCCCGCTCGACCGCAGCGACGTCGACACCGACCAGATCATCCCGTCCGACTGGCTCAAGCAGGTCTCCCGCACCGGCTTCGGCGCCGGGCTCTTCGCCACCTGGCGGGAGAACGACCGCGACTTCGTGCTCAACCGGCCCGAGCACGCCGGCGCCAACATCCTCGTGGCCGGCCCCAACTTCGGCACCGGCTCGTCCCGCGAGCACGCCGTCTGGGCCATCCAGCAGTACGGGTTCCAGGCCGTCGTCTCGCCCCGGTTCGGGGACATCTTCCGCAACAACTCGACCAAGAACGGCCTGGTGCCGGTGGTCGTCCCGCCCGAGGTCGGCGAGCAGCTCCTCCGGGCCATCGAGGCCGACCCGACGCTGGAGATCACCATCGACGTCGAGCGCCGCACGCTCGAGGCCCCCGCCATCGGGCTCACGTGCGACTTCCCGCTCGACGAGTCGATCCGCCACCGGTTCCTCGAGGGCGTAGGGGATGCTGAGGACCGAGCCCCAGGTCAGGGCGCCGGCGACGATCGGGTCCTCGACGAACACCGAGCGGCCCTCGGCCACCACCTGGAGCGTCTCGTAGAGCGGCTTCTCCTCGATCTGGCCCCGGACGGTGTCGTCGTGGCCGACGTTCCAGACGATGAGGTCGCGGTCGAGCAGGTCCATCTCCTCGTCGCTGACGGGGGCGCCGTCCTGGTCCCCGGCCAGGTCGGCCAGGTCGTCGGGGAGGACGAAACCGAGGCCCTCGATCAGCTGGGTCCGGGGATCACCCTTGCTCCGGACGAAGGTCGAGCCGGGTTCGAACAGCTCGGCAACGAGCGCCTCCTGGCCGGCGAACTCGGGATGCGCCTCCGCCTCGTCGGCCAGGAGGCCGTCGACCTCGGCGATCAGCTCCTCGGCCCGGTCGGGCTGGCCCACGGCAGCCCCGACGGTGCGGGTGATCTCCTGCCACGGCATCCCGAACTCGGGGACGTCGGCCGAGGGGGCGATGGTCGGGGCGATGGCGCTGAGGTCGGCGTACTGCTCGGCATCCATGTCGGTGTAGAGGCCGATGATGAGATCGGGATCGAGCAGCCGGATGCGCTCGAGGTCGTAGTCGGCGGTGCCGGTGAACTCGCCCTGGTTGAGCACCTCGGGCTCGCCGGCGCCCAGCTCGTCCTGGGCCCACTCCCAGGTGGCGTGCTCGTACTCGCCGTACCAGTCGGTCACGGCGATCGGTGCGTGGCCGAAGGCCAGGACGGCGTCCTGGTCGCTGTAGCCGACGGTGATGATCCTCTCGGGCACCTCCTCGACGACCGTCTCGCCGTGGCGGTGGGCGACGGTGGCGGGCAGGGCCCCGTCCTCGGCCGGCGGCGCCGACGACCCGGCCTCGATGGTCTCCTCGGAGCGCTCGTCGGTGGCCTCGTCGTCGTCCCGCCCGCCGCCGCTGCATGCCGCGAGCACGACGGTGAGCATCAAGGCGGTGAGGACGGCGAGGACCCGGCGGGCCGGGGGTCGAGGTGACATGACACCAGATGGTAAGCATGCTTGATGGCGTCGCGAGCAGCCGTCCGGACAGGCTCGGCACCCGATCGGACAGGGTCGCCGTGGAGTTCCTGAGCGGGGAACCCCGTGACCTCGACGGCCACCACCTGTGGACGGCCCGCTACCGGATGCGGGCGGGCGAGGCCTTCACCGCCCACAGCCACCCGGCCGCCCAGGTGGCGTGGTCGCCCGACGGTGTCATCACGGCCACGGTGGAGGGCACCGCCTTCGTCCTGACCCCGGGCCAGGCCCTGTGGATCCCCGTCGACGCCGAGCACGAGCTCGCCTGCCGGACCGACGCCGTCGTGCACTGCACCTACGTCGACCCCGCCAGCGAGGCGATCCGCTGGCCCACCCCGACCCCGTTCGCGGTCACGCCGCTGGTGCAGGAGCTGTTCGCCCTCCTCGCCGGCGGAGCGGTCGACGCCGCCGGCCGGCGTCATGCCGAGGACCTCCTCCTCCACCTGATGCAGCCGGGGTCGGGCGCCGCCCTGCCGGTGCGTCTGCCGACCGACTCCCGGGCCCGTGAGGTCGCCACCGCCCTGTTGGCCGACCCGGCCGACGGCCGCACCCTGGAGCAGTGGGGTCGGACGGTCGGCGCCAGCAGCCGGACCCTGGCCCGGGCCTTCACCGCCGACACCGGCCTGGGCTTCACCGCCTGGCGGACCCAGGCCCGGCTCTGCGCCGCCCTCGAGCAGCTGGGCGCCGGCCGGACCCCCGCCCAGGTCGCCCGCCGGGTCGGATACACCAACCCGCGGGCCTTCGCCGCCGCCTTCCGCCGCACCCTCGGCACGACACCACAGGACTTCGTCGCCGCAGGGGTGGCCCGGTCCGCCGCGGGTAGGGGCGGCGGGTGAAGATCCTCGTGACAGGTGCGACCGGCTACATCGGCGGGCGGCTGGTGCCCGAGCTGCTGGCCGCCGGCCACGAGGTGCGCTGCCTGGCCCGGACCCCGGACAAGCTCGACGACGCCGTCTGGCGGGACGAGGTCGAGGTGGTGAAGGGCGATCTCACCGACCAGGACTCGGTGCGGGACGCCTTCGCCGGGGTCGACGCCGGCTACTTCCTCGTCCACTCGATGGGCGGCGCCGACGACTTCGCGGCCCAGGACCGCGAGGCGGCCGCCACCTTCCGCGATGGGGCGGCGACCGCCGGGGCCGGGCTGATCGTCTACCTCGGCGGGCTGGGCGCCGACGACGACCCGGACCTCAGCCCCCACCTGTCGTCCCGCCACGAGGTGGGCGAGGTGCTGGCGGCGGGCCCGGTGCCGGTCACCGAGCTGCGCGCCGCGGTGATCATCGGCTCGGGCTCGGCCAGCTTCGAGATGCTGCGGTCGCTGGTCGAGGTCCTGCCGGCGATGGTCACGCCCAAGTGGGTCGGGAACCGGTGCCAGCCCATCGCCATCGGCGACGTGCTGGCCTATCTCGTCGCCGTGCTCGACGACGGCGACCAGGGCCGGAGCCGGGTGCTCGAGGTGGGCGGGCCCGACGTCCTCACCTACGCCGACATGATGCGGACCTACGCCACGGTGGCCGGGCTCCGCCCCCGGCTGCTCGTCAGCGTGCCGATCCTGACACCGAGCCTCTCGTCGCTGTGGATCGGCCTGGTCACGCCGCTGCCCGTCGGCCTGGCGCGGCCGCTGGTCGAGAGCCTGGTCAACGAGGTGGTGGTGACCGACCGACCCGTCAGCACCGTCGTCGACCACGAGCCCGTCGGCTTCGGCACCGCGCTCGATCTGGCCCTGCGGCGGGTGTCCGACCTGGAGGTCGCCACCCTCGGGTCCGAGACCGGCCGCACCCCGGCCGACCCGCTGCCCACCGATCCCGACTGGTCCGGCGGCCGGTTGCTGGTCGACGAGCAGCAGATCGTGACCCGCGCCTCCCGGGAGGACGTCTTCGCCGTGATCGAGGGCATCGGCGGCAGCCGCCGCGGGTCCCTCACGCCGTTTCCCGGGCGCCGGCGGAACGCCGTCGACTCCTGGCGGGTCGAGGCGGTCGATCGGCCCTCGCTCCTGCGGCTGCGGGCCGAGATGCGCCTCCCCGGCGAGGCCTGGCTGGAGTGGCGCCTCGACACCGAGGACGACGGCCGGACCCGCCTCCACCAACGGGCCCTCTTCCACCCCCGTGGCATCGGGGGCCGGGCCTACTGGTACGCCCTGCTGCCGTTCCACCTCCTCGTCTTCCGGCGCATGGGCCACCGCATCGCCCGGGCTGCCGGCGGCGACGTCGAGCGCCTCCCCGAGACGGCCTCGGCCTCCTAGAGCGATGCCCCGCTCGGTGAGCGCAGACGGGGCCGTAGCATCGGCGGCCATGCGCCGGTCCCTCCGCTCCGCCTTCGTCCTCGGGGTGCTGGCCGGCCTGGTGGTGGCCCTGGTCCGGGCCCTGGCCCGCGAGGGCCGGCCCGGCCCCGCCCCGCTCGCCGCCCCCGCACCCCCGCTCCCGGCGGGGACGACCCCGGCCCGCACGCGGACCCCGGCCCCGGTCGAGGTGGTGGCGCCACCCCCGGTCGCCGCCCCGGTCGAGGTCGTGGCCCCACCCCCGGTCGCCGCCCCGGTCGCCCCCGCCGCGCCGGCCGCGCCGGAGCCGACGCCTTCGACCGCACCGCCGTCAGCCGACACCGGGACGGGGGTGGCGCCGGTGGACGGGGCCTGCCCCGACGGGTTCCCGATCAAGGCCAAGGAGGCCAGCGGGATCTACCACCGCCCCGGTGGCCTCTCCTACGAGCGGACCCGGCCGGACCGCTGCTACGCCGACGAGGCCGCGGCCGAGGCCGACGGCTTCCGCGCCGCCAAGCGCTAGTCGGTCACCTCGACGACCGCCTCGGCGGCCTCGTCGTCGACCGAGTCGTCGACCGAGTCGTCGACCGGGGCCTCGCCGGGGGTGGTGAGGAACCAGGCGCCGGCGCCGATGCCCACGAGGGGCAGCACCAGCAGCGCCAGGACGGGCTCGCCGCTCAGGTTGAACTGCCGCTCGCCGGGCGAGATCAGGCGGTCACCGCTGAGGAAGACGCGCCGGACGATCTCGAAGGCGCACAGCCCGCCCACGACCCAGCCCGCCACCCGTCGGCCCCAGCCCCCGCCGGACACGGCGACGGCCAGCGCCAGCACGGCGAGGGCGGCGGCGACCCAGGTCGCCCGGCCTCCCGCCGTGGACGGCTCGAGCTGCGACCCGAAGCGACCGTCGATCAGGGCGTCGACCGTGAGCTCGCGCACCCGGTACCAGTTCGCCCCGAGCAGGCCCCACAGGACGGCCGCGGCCACGACCACGGCCACCCCGTCGCCGAGCAGGACACCCCCGCCCGACCACCGCACCTCGCGGACGGCGACGATGACGGCGGCCCCGACGACCACCAGGCCGAGCAGGACGGCGGCGGCGAACATCCGCACGACGCCGGGCACGCCGGCCGCCCACAGCTGGCCCACGACGCCGGCCAGCCACGGCAGCCCCACGCCGCCGAGCGCCACGACCCGGGCGCCGACGGCCGGTCGGGCGGCGGCGGTGAGCCCGAGGGCGGCCAGCAGGAGGAGGTGGACGGCGATCCCGGCGTTCCGGTAGGTGGCCGTGGCCTCGGAGACCAGGATCGACCCGCGGCCCACGTCCACCGGGACGGCGAAGTGGCAGGTGAAGGCGACCATCCCGGCCAGGGCGGCGAGGGCCCCGAGGATCCGGGTCACGAGGAGCATGCTCAGCTCCGGTCGACGACCGCCACGGACAGGACGCCCTCGGCGGCGCGCAGGGCGGTGGCGACGTCGTCGGGCACGGCCTGGCCGGTGGCGATCACCATCAGGGCCGAGGCCGCCTCCTCGGAGCGGCCCACGTCCATGTCGGCGATGTTCACGCCGGCGTCGCCCAGCACCGTGCCCACCCGCCCGATCACGCCGGGGCGGTCGTCGTTGCGGACGAAGACCATGTGGGGCGACGGCGGGACGTCGACCGTGTGGCCGTCGACGTGGACGAGGCGGGGGTCCGAGCGCAGCCCGACGAGGGTGCCCGACACGGTGTGGCCCCCGCCGGAGATGGTGATCAGGTTGACGAAGTCCCGCGACGTCACCGTGGTGGTGTCGCGGACCTCGATGCCCCGCTCGGCCGCCACCTGGGGGGCGTTGACGTAGCTGACCGGCTCCTCGGTGGTGCCGGAGAAGGCGCCCTTCAGGACCGACAGGGTGAGGATCCGGGTGTCGTAGCCGGCCAGCTCGCCGGCGTACTCGACCTCGACCGCTGCCGGCAGGCCCTCGTGGAGACCGGCGAAGATGCCGCCCAGCTGCTCGGCCACGCCGAGGAAGGGGCGCACCGTCTCGGACGCCTCGGCGGCGGCGATGTTCACGGCGAACGGCACGAACTCGCCGGCCAGCGCCAGACGGACCTGGTCGGCGATGGTGTCGCCCGCCTTGTCCTGGGCCTCGGCCGTGCTGGCGCCGAGGTGGGGCGTGCCGACGAAGCCGGGCTGGGCGAACAGGGGCGATTCGGTGGTGGGCTCGGAGGCGAAGACGTCGAGGGCGGCCCCACCGACCCGCCCGTCCTCGAGGGCGACGGCCAGGGCGGCCTCGTCGATCACGCCGCCGCGGCTGACGTTGACGATGCGGATGCCGGGCTTCGCCTGGGCGAAGAAGTCCTCGCCGATCATGCCGATGGTCTCGGGCGTCTTCACCACGTGGAGGGTGACGAAGTCGGCGGTGGCGGCCAGCGTGTCCAGGTCGACCAGGTCGATGTTGATCTTGCGGGCCGCCTCGGGGTTCACGAACGGGTCGTGGGCGATGATCTTCATGCCGAAGGCGCTGGCCCGCTGGGCCACCAGCTTGCCGATGCGACCCAGGCCGATCACGCCGAGGGTCTTGTCGGCCAGCTCGACGCCGACCCACTTCGATCGCTCCCACCGGCCGGCCATCAGGGCGCCGTGGGCCTGCGGGACGCTGCGGGCGACGGCCAGGATCATGCCCATGGTGTGCTCGGCGGTGGAGAGGATGTTCGACTGCGGGGCGTTGACGACCATGACGCCGCGGCGGGTGGCGGCCTCGGTGTCGACGTTGTCGAGGCCGATGCCGGCCCGGCCGACCACCACGAGGTCGGTGCCGGCGTCGAGGACCTCGGCGGTGACGGTGGTGGCGGAGCGGATGATCAGGGCGTGGGCGCCCGGGATCACCTCGAGCAGCTCCTCGGGGGACAGCCCCGTCCGGACGTCGACGTCGTGGCCGGCGGCACGCAGGGCGTCGAGCCCGCCGTCGGCGATCTTCTCGGTGACGAGCACTCGGGCCATCGGCCGAGTCTGGCCCGGTCGACCACCCCCCTCCAACGTGGATGCGCTCAGTCCACCTGGGAGACGTGGACCCCGATCGTGCGCACGTTGCTGAGCGTGGTGGTGGCCATGCAGGTTCCGACCGCCCCCGCCGCGCCGGCTCATCGGTGGGGAGACCGGTTACTCGGTGCCTGGCACCGTGTGTCCACCGGTCACTCTGCCTGGCACCGAGTGACCGTCAGGCGGTGGCGGGGAGGGGTGGGAGGGGGTCGGCGGGGGTGAAGCCGAGGACCTGGCCGTAGAAGGCCAGCTCGGCCTGGAGCGACCGGACGATGGTGGAGCCCTGGCGGAAGCCGTGGCCCTCGCCGGCGAACAGCAGGTAGGCGTGGGGCAGGCCCTTCGCCGCCACCGCGGCCACGACGGCCTCGGCCTGGCTGGGCGGCACGACCATGTCGTCCGCGCCCTGGAGCACGAGCACCGGCGTGGTCAGCCCGTCGAGCAGGTTCATGGGGCTGCGCTCGGCGTAGGTGGTCTCGGCCTCGGGCCAGGGACCGACCAGGCCGTCGAGGTAGCGGGACTCGAACTTGTGCGTGTCCCGAGCGAGAGCGGCCAGGTCGGTGACGCCGTAGAGGCTGGTGCCGGCGGCGAAGACGTCGGACGTGCACAGGGCGGCGAGGGTGGTGAGCCCGCCGGCCGAGCCGCCCCGGATCACCATGCGGTCGCCGTCGACGATGCCCTCGGCTTCGAGGAAGCGGGCGGCGGCGATGCAGTCCTCGACGTCGACCACGCCCCAGGCGTCGTCGAGCAGCCGCCGGTAGGGCCGGCCGTAGCCGGTCGAGCCGCCGTAGTCGACGTCGACCACGGCGAAGCCCCGGGTGGTCCACAGCTGGGTGCGGAGGTCGAGCATGGGCCGGGCCGCCGCGGTGGGACCGCCGTGGATCATCACGACCAGCGGCGGCCGCTCGTCCGCCGGCCCCTCCGAGGAGCTGCTGGCCGGGCGGTAGAGCAGGGCGTGGGCCGTCCGCCCGTCGGCGCTGGGGAACGTGATCGGCTCCGGGGCGGCGATGTCGGTGACCGTGAGCGGGAGGTCACGCTCGGCGCGAAGAGGCCGGACGGCGCGAGGGGTGAGATCAACGCCATCGCTCTGAGCAGGGGCTTCGCCGGTCGTCGGGCGTCGAATCGCCAGCGAATCGCCGCCCGACGGTTCCGCGACCGGCGCCGACGCGGCGAGCGGCAGGGCCCGGCGGCCACGGCCACCGTCGGAGCCGGGGGCGTCGGCGGCGGGGGGCAGGTCGAGGAGCACGGGCGTGGGCTCGGCGGTGGCGGAGGCCACCACGACGACGGCCTGGGAGGGCCCGGGGCCGGCCACGACCTGACTGACGACGGTGACGGGCGAGTCGCCCACCGCCAGGGCGACGGGCACGGGCGGAGCGTCCGGCGTCGCCGGGTCGAGCAGCACCAGCTGGGTCCGACCGAACGAGGTGGCCGAGCCCAGGAGGCGGCCGTCGCCCAGCACGGCGTACCAGCGGAGGCCGCCGACCCAGCGGGGCCCGCCGATCTCGGCCTCGGTCGCCCCGACGACCTGCGGCGTGCCGTCGGGCCCGGGGCCACCGGGATCGGCGATGCGGTGGAGGTTCCACCAGCCGGAGCGGTCCGAGCAGGCCCAGAGCGAGCCGTCCGACGACCACTCGGGCTGCACGACCGACTCCTCGGGCCCACCGGCGACGACCACGCCCTCCCCGCGGAGGACGGGCGCGCCGGTGGCGTCGAGGCCGAGGCCGGCGACGCACAGCTCGGTGCCGTCCCACGGCATGCGCGGGTGCTGCCAGCGGATCCACGCCAGGCGGGCGGGCCCGGGGACGGGCGAGGCCACGAAGTCGGACCCGGTCACCAGGACGCGGACGGCGGACGGGTCGGCAGCCGCCGAGCCGTCGGTGGGCACGGCGACGATGTCGTGGCGCGCCTCGGCGGCGGACGCCGGCACGTCGGCCTCGCCGGGGTGGGTCTCGCGGACCGCCAGCACCCAGCCGTGGTTGAGGGCGACGAGGTCGCCGTAGCGCAGGCCTCGGGGCGAGACGGGCGCCGGCGTGA
>DATHEV010000015.1:0-4908 GCA_035318405.1 Iamia sp. | reverse complement strand
GTCGCGTTCCCGGGGGCCAGGCCAAGGTCGCGGCCGACCTCGTAGCTGCGGATCTCGTCGATCTGGGCCGGCAGGCTGCGCAGCCCGACCACCATGGCCTCGACCTGCGCGTCGGTGGCGTCGTCGGCGGCGGTGATGAGGACGATGTGGGTCAGCACGGCGTCGACCGTACCGAGTGCGGGGGGCGCTACTGGAGCCCGCGGCTGGCGCCACCGTCGACCGGCAGGGCGGCGCCGGTGACGAACCGGGCCGCCGACGAGCACAGGAAGGCGACGACCTCGCCGAAGTCGTCGGGCCGCCCCACGGTCTGGACCGGGATGTTCTCGGCCACGGCGGCGACCGCGTCCTCGTCGTCGCCGTAGAGCTGGCGGAAGCGGTCGGTGATGTGGATGCCGGGCTGGACCGAGTTCACCGTGACGCCCCGCGCCGCGACCTCGAGCGACAGCGTCTTGAGGAAGGCGGTCACCCCGGCGCGGGCCGTGTTCGACAGGATCAGGGTCGGGATGGGCTGGCGCACCGACGCCGACGTGATGGCCACCACTCGGCCCCACCCGCGCTCGGCCATGGCCGGCACGGCGGCGTGGCACATGGCCACCGTCGACAGCAGGTTGAGCTGAAGGGCGGGGATGTAGGCATCGAGCGGCGTCGTGGCGAAGGTGCCGGCCGGGGGCCCGCCCGCGTTGGGCACGAGGATGTCGACCCGGCCCAGGGCGGCGATGGCCTCCTCGACGAACGCGGTGGCGCCGTCGGTGGTCGAGACGTCGGCCACGATGGGGACGGCGGTGGGTCCGATGCCCGCCGCCGCCTCCTCGATGCGGGTCTGGTCCCGACCGCAGATCGCCACGGTGACGCCCTCGGCCGCCAGAGCCCGCGCCGCCGCCAGGCCCAGCCCGGCCGACGCTCCTGCCACCGCCGCCGTCTTGCCGCTCAAGCCCAGATCCATGGGCCGGACAGTACCCCTGGCCTGGGAGGTCCGGGGCCGGGCGCCGTAGCGTCACGTCCTCATGGATCCGGTGTCGTTCTTCGGGCTCGAGGCCACCCACAACGCCCACCGCTGGTACCTCCCGATCGTCCCGCAGATCTGCACTGGCCACCAGTTCCTGTTCGGCGGCTGTGGGCTGGGCGCCGCCATCGAGGCGCTGGAGCACACCACCGGCCGACCCGTCGTGTGGGCGACGGCGCAGTACCTCTCCTACGCCCGCCCGCCGAGCGTCATGGACATCGACGTGACCATCCCGGTGGCCGGCCGGTCGATCAGCCAGGCCCGGGCCGTGGCCCACGTCGGCGACACCGAGATCCTCACCGTCAACGCTGCCCTCGGTGACCGGTCGCTCGATGCCCGCGGCCAGATGATCGAGATGCCGGTGGTGCCGCCGCCGGAGGACTGCGTCGACCGGCCCCGCCGCTTCGCCGACGACACCGAGTCGATCATGACGCGCCTCGAGCTGCGCCTGGCCCTGGGCCGCCAGTTCGACGACTTCGACGGCACGCCGCTGCCGGGCGGGCGGTCGGCGCTGTGGGCCCGGGTCGCCGACCTGCCCGAGACCACCGCGGCCAAGCTGGCCATCCTCGGCGACTACGTCCCCTTCGGCACCCAGCAGGCCCTCGGCCTCCAGATCGGCGGGAACAGCCTCGACAACACCCTCCGCGTCGTGCGTCTCGTCCCGACCGAGTGGGTCCTCATCGACATCGAGGTCCACGCCCTCGAGCGCGGCTTCGCCCACGGGCTGGTCCACCTCTGGGCCCAGGACGGCACCCTCCTCGCCACCGCCAGCCAGTCCACCATCGCCCGCGAGTGGACCTGACGCAGGTGCTCGGCCGGAGGCGTGACCTCAGCTCCGGCAGAAGGCAACGAGCGGCCCGTAGTCATCACCGTCGGCCGCGTGCAGCGCCTCGAGGTAGCGGCGGCGGGTCTCCCTCACCTCCGTGATCTCCCCGGCGGCCCCCCACGTGAAAAGAGGGGCATCGATCGACGTGAGGTAGAGATCGGCGATGAGGCGCGTGCATCGTCCGTTCCCGTTGCGGAACGGATGCACGGCGACCAGACGTCGGTGGATCCGTGCGGCTCGCTCGTCGATGTCGAAGACATCGTTCTCGTGCCACCAGATCGCATCGTCGATCGTCAGCATCATCTGCGTCACGATCTGGGCCGGATCGACGCCGATGTTCGTCGGTCGTCGTCGCTGGGCTCCGGCCCACGTCCAGACGTCCTCGAACATGCGCTTGTGGAGCGCGAACACGAACTCGTGGCTCAGGATCCGTTCGGTACCTCGGCGACGGGCCTGATCGAGGGCCCACGGCATCGCCTTGGCGATGTTCTCGAACTCGAGCTCGTTCAGGTCGCCACGCGTCGCGACGAAGTCGGGGATGAGGCCGGCGATGTCGTCCTCGTCGAGCGGGGTGGCCCCGTCCGGTTCGTCGCCGATCGTGCGGAGGTTGAAGGCACCGACCGGATGGGGCTCGGCCCGAGCTGGGCGGCGGGCGCTCACCCCGATCGCCACAACCTGTTGCTGTCGATGAGCCTCTGCGCCTGGATGGCGAGCTGCTCGGACTGCTGGCCACTGTCCACCGATTGATCCTCGAGGTCCATCGTCGTCGCGACGTAGCCGAGGGTTCGTGCCGCGGCGCGCTCAGCCTGGACCTGGACGGCGGCCTCGAGGCTCGTGTTCGGGATGAGGGCGTAGAACAGTCGGCAGTCGAGGGCGCGTGCGACATCGTCGAGCTTCCCGATGCTGATGGTGTCGTTGACCTCTGATCGTTCGAGTCTGGTCACGCTCGGTGGAGCGACGCCCAGTCGGTCGGCCAGCGCCTCCTGGCTCATGCCCAGACTCGTGCGGATGGCTCGGATCCAGCCACCACGGGGCCGAACTGCCAGCGGCGTCGTGTTCGCGGCAGAGAGCTTCCGGTCGAGCTGCCGTCGAGCCTGGGCCGCCTTCTCACTCTTTCTCATGTATCACAGACTAGCAGAAAGAGGAAATCTCATGCACCAAAGGCTTCTATTTTCTTGGGTTTCGATAGCTCAGAGTGCAGTGGTTACCACAGACGTCACCTCGTTCTCTCCTGAGAGCGAGGTGACGTAGCCTGCCCGGCGTGGGCATCCCAGAGCCAGGAGAAGGTCGGACGGCGGTCGTGACGGGGGCGTCCTCCGGGATCGGGGTCGAGCTCGCCACCGAGCTGGCCCGGCGGGGCCACGGCCTCACGCTCGTGGCCCGCCGGGAGGACCTCCTCCACGAGGTCGCCGACCGGCTGGCGGCCGAGCACGGCGTGCGGACCGAGGTCGTCGCCGCCGACCTCTCCGACCCCGACAGCCGGGCTGCGCTGATCGACGAGATCGCCGGGCGAGGGCTGATCATCGACGTCCTCGCCAACAACGCCGGGTTCTCCACCACCGGCTCGGTGGCCGCCTCCGACCCCCAGGCCGAGATGAAGCTCGTGCGCGTCGACGTCGAGGCCGTGGTCGACCTGTGCAGCCGGATCATCCCGGGCATGGCCGAGCGGGGCCGGGGCGCGGTGCTGAACGTGGCATCGACCGCGGCCTTCCAGCCGCTGCCGGGCCAGGCGGCGTACGCCGCGGCCAAGGCCTTCGTCCTCTCCTACACCGACTCGCTGCACGCCGAGCTCAAGGGCTCCGGCGTCACCGCCACGTCGCTGTGCCCCGGGCCGGTGGAGACCGCCTTCGGCGAGGCTGCCGGGTTCAGCGACGACGAGACCGACGGCGCCCTCCCCAAGTTCATGTGGGAGACGCCCGAGGCCGTGGCCAAGGCCGCCGTCGAGGGCATGGCCAAGGGCCGGCGGGTCGTGATCCCGGGGGCCGCCAACGTGGTCGGCGCCTACGCCGGGCGGATCGTCCCCAAGTCGCTGCTGGTCCCGCTCCTCGCCCGTCAGCACCCCGCCCTGAAGCGCTAGCTGTCATGGCCGGGCGCCGCGGGCACCCGGACCGCCGAATACGGTCGGCCCGATGCAGCGCTACGGCATGACCATCCCGTTCGACGGCCTCCCCCTCCACGCCCAGCAGGAGGCGATCGTCGAGCTGGCCGACCGGGGCTACACCGACGTCTGGTCCAGCGAGGCCGACGGGGCCGACGCCTTCACGCCCCTGGCGCTGGCCTCGACCTGGGCGCCGACGCTGCGGCTCGGGAGCGCCATCGTCCCCGCCTACACCCGCGGCCCGGCGACCCTCGCCCAGAGCGTCGCCGCCCTCGCCGACGCCGCCCCCGGGCGGGTGGCCTTCGGCATCGGCACGTCGTCGAACGTCATCGTCGAGCGCTGGAACGACATCCCCTTCGACGAGCCGTACAAGAAGGTCCGCGACACCGTCCGCTTCCTCCGGACCGCCCTCACGGGCGAGAAGGTGAAGGAGTCCTACGACACCTTCGAGATCAAGGGCTTCAAGCTGGGCCGGGTGCCCGAGGTGCAGCCCAAGATCATGATCGCCGCCCTGCGCGAGGGGATGCTGCGGCTGGCGGGCCGGGAGGGCGACGGCGCCATCATCAACTGGCTGTCGGCCGAGGATGTGCGCCAGGTCGCGCCGATCGTGCACGAGCAGGGCGAGGACAAGGAGGTCGTGGCCCGCATCTTCGTGGCCCCGACCACCGACGCCGACACCGTTCGGGCCATGGGCCGCTACGCCATCGCCGCCTACCTGAACGTCCCCGTCTACGCCGCCTTCCACGAGTGGGTGGGCCGGGGCGAGGTGCTGGCGCCGATGTGGACGGCCTGGAAGGAGGGCGACCGCAAGGCGGCGCTCGAGGCCATCCCCGACGAGGTGGTCGACCAGCTCATCGTCCACGGCTCGCCCGACGAGTGCCACGAGCACCTGCAGCGCTACGTCGCCAACGGCGTCACGACCGTCGCGCTGGCGCCGCTGCCGTTCGGCTACGACGTCGGCCAAGCCGTCCGGGACCTGGC
>DATHEV010000014.1:0-4504 GCA_035318405.1 Iamia sp. | reverse complement strand
GGGGTTCTCGATCGCGGGGGTGACGAGGCTGGCGGTGAGACCGGGGATGAGCGAGATCTGCAGCACCCCGTCGGCGAAGTCGGCCTGGAGGGGGACAGCCGCCCCCGGGATGCGCGGGGCCATCAACGAGTGGATCAGGATCTTCTCGGTGATGTGGGCAAGCGGGAACAGCGCCGGTGACTCGAAGGCGTCGAAGCGGGCCTCGTCCTTCTTCTGGGCCCGGTTCCCCCGGAACACGTAGTCGCCGAAGGAGATCACCACCTCGCCGATGTCGTGGACGGCGACCTCGAAGGCCCGCATGAGGTTGACCCGCGCGTCACCGTGGTGGACCTCGGGGATCGTCTGGGCGCCGGTGAACACGATCGGGGCCGGGAGCTTGTTCCCCAGGGCGAAGGACACCGCGCTGGCGGTGAAGTGCATCGTGTCGGTGCCGTGGGCCACGACGTAGCCGGTGTAGCCCCGGTTCGAGTGCATGAGCTCGTGGATCTTGCGGGCGACCACCTCCCAGTCCCGGTGGTTGACGTTCGTGCTGTCCTTGTTCATGACCGGCTCGAAGTCGAAGTCGACCACATCTTTGAGCTCGGGCGCGAGCTTGAGGAAGTCCTCTGGACGCTCCGGGGGTCGGAGCTCGCCCCGCTTGGCCCGCACCATGCCGATGGTGCCGCCCGTGTACAGCAGGCAGATCTTCTCTCTCGTCCGCCCCCCGGCCGCCGGTGTCACGCCTCTCTCGGCGTCGCCGTCGCCACCAGATCTCCGTCGGCCTCCCAGCCGACCTCGATCATGTACCTGCCCTCGAGGAGCTGCTTCATCACGGTCAGAACATAGCCCTCGAAGACGAAGCCCCCACCCCCGCCGCCCCGCATGAACGGCTGGCGGACCCGGACACCGATGGAGCCATCGGGGTGCTCCGTGGACGTGAAGTGACCGAACCCGACAGTGCTGTCGAACACGCACCAGTCGGCGACCCGTTGACCGGGGCCCACCCGCGGCTCCGACTCGGGTGCGCCCCCGTCCTGCGAGGCCCAGCTCTCGGCGAACTGGCTCCCCGCGGTGCGGCCACTGGCCCGGAACGCCTCCTGGACGAGCACGCCAGCGGTCCCATCCGGGCCGAGCGCGAGCTCGAGGAGCTGCTCCGAGAGGGCGCTGCCCACCCGACGGAAGGCCTCCTCGATGACCCCGGGCCGCACCGAGGGGACGGCGGTGACCATCTCGTCGAAGATCCCGTTGAACATCTGGTTGATCGTCACCGTCCGCAACGAGACGTTGGGCTCCCGATCGTCGAGGTTGAGGATGCGACCATCGAGCAGCCGGAAGATCTTGTAGCTCAACGTCCGCTCGAGGGTGGCGGGGTCGAAGAGCGCGGCCCCCTCCGGATCGACGTCCTCCGACGGCCGGGCGACCTCGGGCAGCAGCCGCAGGAGCAGCTTGACGTGATCGGCCGCCAGATCCGTCACCGCGTCCGGGTACGTGGCGTTGATCTTGGAGGGAGGAGAGCCCAGTCGCGGGCGGGGCGGGACCGACGGCTCGCTGCTGGCCTCCCACCCCGGAGCGCCTCGGAGGAAGACGATGCTGTCGCGCTGGTCCTTCAGGAGCCTCTCGATGCGCTCCAGGACGATGCTCACGGCGTCGGGCAGGTAGTGCGGGAGCCGGCTCAGGACCGGTTGGACCTTCATGCCCTCGCCGGTCGCGCTGGAGTGCACCCGCCGATAGATCTCCATGGCGTCCTCGTCGCCGGTCAGGAAGAACACGATCGAGTCGGCGAGGTCGAGAAGGAGGGTGCCGGCCAGGGGTCCGACCCCGGCGCGGACGTCGATCAGCACGACCGACGGCGCGTCCTCTCCCATCTGCCGGCTCATGGCGGCCAGCCCCTCCGCCAGCTGGATGGCAAGGGGTGAGCGCCTTTCGTCACCGCTCGCCGGGAGGAGAAGTGCAGCCCACTCCAACGAGGCGATGTCGGCGGCGTAGTGCTCGTCCACCTGACCGGCGGGCAGGATCCAGAGCGCGCCGTCGCCGTGCACGCCATCGACGGGGGCGGCGTGGCGGATGAGCAGCTCGGGGTCGGCCCCGTCTCCCAGGGCCCACGAGACCAGGCCCGTGCGGGGCGTGTCGTCGCCCTCCTGGCGGATGGTCGGGAACGGTTGGCCCACCAGCGAGGTGACCCCTGGCGCATCGACATCCATGTCGATCAGCAGGACGCGCTCACCGGTGCGGGCCAGGAGGTTGGCCACGCTCACCAGGGCGTGGGTACGCCCGGCTCCACCCTTGTAGGACGCGAAGGCGAAGCGCCGCGGGCGTTCACGCCCGTCTGCGTCCCGCAGAACGGTCATGACGCCACCGGGCGGACCATCCGCACGCTGCCCCCCTCGGGGCGGCGAGCGTCGACAGCCCCCTGTGCCGCAGCATCGGACCGCGCCATGGCCATGGGATGGCCACGCCAGAGGAATCCCAGCCCCGGCACGGCCAGACCCGATCTCTGCTCCTTGGGCGACGGGGCCTCGACGGCCTGGGCGAGGGCGTGGAGCCAGACGGCGCCGAGGGGCTCGACCGACACGTCCCCGGCGCGCCGGAGGGCCTCGGCCGCGGCCCCGGGAGAGCCGGCGGCGACCCAACGACGGGCCAGGGCGATGAGCGAGTCGTCGCCGACCAACGGACTGAAGAGGTGCTCCTCGGCATCGTCTCGGGCGTCGAGCTGCGCCTCCACCGGGTGGACCGGCGCGACCTCGATGGCGGGCTCCTCCGGCCGCGCACCGACCACGTAGCCGACCGTCGCGTCCTCGTGCGCCTTGAGGAGCACCATGCCGATGGCCTTGTCGTGAGACGATGCCACGACGAGGCGGGCCCGTCCCGGACCGGGTGCGTCCGCACCGGTACCGACCCTCTCGACGCGCATCTGGGCCCCTGCGAACGTCGCCCGGACCCCGTCGCGCTCGGCGATGACGGGATCCCCCGGCGGGTCGGCCAGGTGGCGGACGACGTCGATGACCAGCTCGAAGAGGGGGAACATGACCTTCGGCAGGATCGGGGTCCCCCAGTCGGACCGGTCGAGCTCCAGCTTCTCGACCGCGGCCACCAGCTCCTGCGCCGGCGGGAGCGCGGTGGTCCACTCCGTCCTCAGCCCCGGCCCGACGGCCGCGAGCGCCCGCTCGACGGCCAGCCGCTCGACGTCGTAGACGACCTGGACGGCGGCCCGGGACCGAGGGAGGGTCTCGTCGGCGAGCAGCCGGGCGTAGGACCACAGGAGATGGCAGGCGTCGCGCCGCAAGGCGACCCGGGCTCGTGCCCCCCGCTCCATCTTGCCGGGGTCGACGATCAGGGTCTCCGTCCAGGGCGACGCCGGCTCGGCGGCATCGACCGTGATCGCCACCAGGTGGCCCGGTCGCGCCGCGGCGAAGGTCAGGGCCAGACCCGGCACCCGGAGGCTGACGGTGCCCATGGCATCCGACGGGCGGACGGCCGCCGACCACGACGACGAGGTCTCGTACCAGCTCAGATCGACGACGCGGTCGAAGCTCACGGCACCGTTCTCCAGTAGTCCATGCGGCCCGTCTCGGGCAGGGCACGATAGGCCGACGCGAGCGAGGCGACGACGTCGTCGTCGCCAGTCAGCCCGCGGAACACCTTCCGGGTGCAGCCGCGGTTGGAGCACTGGGCCCGCTCGGTGGGCGCTGACTCGACGACGTCCCACATCCGGGTCGCGTCGAAGGCGGGGACGGTGTGCGTCCGGTAGACGACCCGGTCCAGGTAGCAGGTGTGGAAGTACATGCTGTCGCCGTCCCTCTCCAGGTGCCACATGTCCGGCAGCCCGATGAAGCGCTCACAGTCGGCCACGGGCTCCAACACCCGTCGGCTCCCGTAGGCCGTCATGAAGCCCTGGACGAAGCGATCGATGGGCTTGTCCCGGAACGGGTAGCTGGGGGCGAGGATCGGGCGGAGGTGCAGCTTGTGGTCGCCAGCCAGGGCGCCCGCGGGGCACGGCGCCAGACCACGACGCGGGGGCGACTCCGGGACGTGCGGGCGCGGCGACGGCACGTGCAGCGGGTCGAGCGACCTGTCGTTCGAGCGCCGATCGTCCACCGTGAGGAGGACGTAGCGCGGCACGTTGCCGCCCTTCTCGCGGTCGTAGCGGTCCCGGGTGAAGAGGTAGAGGTAGGGACCCGCGGCGAGGCTCTTGTCCTGCCAGTCGGCGAGGATCCTCTCGGGCAGGCGATCCATCCTGAGCACCATCGACGGCCTCAGCGCCGACCCCTTGCCGGCACCGGGGTGGAACAGGTCTGCGAGGATGGCCATCCCCTCAGCGGGGGACACGTGCTCGTCGTCCTCGTCGGTCGGCGGGGGCAGGAACGCCGACCGCTCGTTCGCGTCCATCTTCTCGAACATCCGGCCGGGCTCGAACTCGGGCGCGGCCAGCACCACCAGACGGGTCCGATCGTCGTGCAGACCGGGTGCGGTGTGTCCCATGGCCTCGAAGCCGTCGGCCAGCGGGCCGATGACGTCGACCCGGTCA
>DATHEV010000013.1:0-2926 GCA_035318405.1 Iamia sp. | reverse complement strand
GTTGTCGGCGGTGGCCACGTAGATGGCGAAGCGGCCGTAGGACGTGTAGCTGCCGGGGTTGGCGATGCGCACGGACATGAAGGCGACCCAGCGACCGCCGACGTGGGCCACCGACGGCGCCCACGGCTCCTTCTGCACTCCGGCGGGGGTCCACGGCATGTTCGGGAAGCCGTCGTTGTAGTAGCCGTAGCCGTTCCCCATCATCCCCAGCGGGCCCTCGTACTGGGTGCGGGGGGTCCACGTCAGGCCGTCGGCCGACCAGCCCACCGGCAGGTTCGAGCTGCCGTGGTTGGTGCTGTAGGTGAACATGAGCCCGCCCATCGAGGTGAGCGACGGGTCGGGGTGGACGCCGGTGTACGGGACGCCGGGCTTGTGCCACCCGGTGCTGTTCGTCGAGCCGTGGACGGGGGGGTTGGCGGGCGCCGGGGGCACCACCGCACCGAGGGCCAGGACGGCGGCCAGGCCGACCGTGCTGATGATCCGCCTCGTCGTCCTCATGCCGTCGACCCATCGGCCCCGAGCCCCGCACATCAAGCCGACGCCGCCACGCGAGGCTACGGCGATGCCCACCTCGGACCGCCGGCCCAACGTCGTCCTGATCAACTGCGACGACCTGGGCTACGGCGACATCGGCTGCTACGGATCGACGCTCAACGCCACCCCGACCATCGACCGGATGGCGGCCGAGGGCCTGCGCTTCGACGACTTCTACATGGCCTCACCGGTGTGCTCGCCGTCGCGGGCCGCCCTGCTCACCGGCTGCTACCCGCCCCGGATCGGCTTCGGCTCGTTCGACGGCCTGCCCGTCCTCTTCCCCGGCCAGGGGATGGGCCTGCCGCCGAGCGAGATCAGCCTGGGCCGGCTCCTGTCCGACGCCGGCTACCGCACCCAGATGGTGGGCAAGTGGCACTGCGGCGACCAGCCCGGGTTCCTCCCGACCAACCACGGCTTCGACCACTACTTCGGCCTCCCCTACAGCAACGACATGGGCCGGCAGGTCCCGATGGAGGGCTGGGACATCCCCTTCGAGTACCCGCCGCTCCCGCTGCTGCTCGACGACGAGGTCATCCAGCAACAGCCCGACCAGGCGTCGCTGACCGAGCGCTACGTCGACGAGTCGGTCCGCTTCATCCGTGACTGCGCCACCGGCGACGACCCCTTCTTCCTCTACCTGGCCCACCTCTACGTCCACGTCCCGATCTACGTGCAGGAGCGCTTCGCCCGCGAGTCCCGCAACGGCCCCTACGGCGCCGCGGTGGCCTGCATCGACTGGGCCGCGGCGGTGATCCTCCATGAGCTCGAGCGGCTCGGGCTCGACGAGGACACCATCGTGATCTTCACCAGCGACAACGGCTCCCGGGCCGTCGACGGCGGGAGCAACCAGCCCCTGCGGGGCACCAAGGGCACGACGTGGGAGGGCGGGATGCGGGTGCCGGGCATCGTCCGCTGGCCGGGCCGGATCGCCCCCGGCCGGGTCAGCGCCGAGGTGGCCACGGCCATGGACCTCTACCCGACGCTCGCCGGGCTCTGCGGCGCCACGCGACCCGACGACCGGACGATCGACGGCCGCGACATCAGTGCCCTGTGGTTCGACTCGTCGGCGTCGTCGCCCCACGACGTGTTCCTCTACTACTGGATGGACGACCTGGAGGCGGTGCGGTCCGGACGCTGGAAGCTCCACCTGGCCAAGCACGGGACCGCGTTCCTCCGCCTGCACGACCTGGTGGCCGACCGGGCCGAGGCCACCGACGTGCAGGCCGACCACCCCGACGTGGTGGCCTCGTTGCTCGAGCACGCCGAGGCGGCGCGGGCCTCGCTGGGCGACGCCCTGACCGGCCGGGTCGGCGCCGACGTCCGCCCCGTCGGCCGGGTCGACGACCCCGTCCCGCTCACCACCTACGACCCCCACCACCCCTACGTCGTGGCCGAGTACGACCTCCCCGACCGGGGCTGAGCCTTCCGCTACTTCTCGATCTCGTAGCGCAGGAGGACGACGCCGTTCTCGAAGGCGGTGGCCTCGACCACCTTCAGGTCGTGCGCATCCTCGAAGAGGTGGGTTCCCCTGCCGCGCGTTGCCGGGCAGACCAGCATCCGGACCTCGTCGACGACGCCGGCTTCCAGCAGGGAGCGCATGAGCGTCAGGCTCCCCCACAGCCAGATGTCCTTGCCGCCCTGCTCCTTGAGCTCTCGGATGGTGGCGACCGGGTCGCCCGTCACGGTCGCGGCGGGGAACTCGCCCCAGGGGGCGTCATCCAGCGTCGACGAGGCGACGAACTTGGTGAGGCGGTTGAGCTTCTCGCCGTACTCGCCCTGCTCCTCGGCGTCCGCCCAGCCCGTGGACTGGGCGTAGGTGTTGGCGCCGAGGATCATCGTGTCGACCGAGTCGATGAACCCCATCATGCTGGCCTTGAACGCACTGGTGTCGGTATCGGAGAAGGGCTCCCCCGACACGAAGCCGAGCCCGCCGTCCTCCTCGGCGGCGATGTTGTCGACGGTGACCCACTGCTGGACGATGAGCTTGCGCATGACGCGATCTCCTTCTGCGATGGCGACCCCGGTGGCCGCACACACGGGGACGGAGCAGATCTCGGCTTCTCGACACGGTGACAGCAAACTTCGGCACCGTCGACGGTGCGCCAGGCTGGCGGGATGACCGACGACCGGTACGCCGACTTCCCCGACCTCACCTTCGACCGTCCCGCGGCCGGTGTGCTGCGGATCACCCTCGATGGTCCCGGCCTCAACGCCGTCGACCGGGCCGTCCACCGCCAGCTGGCCGACGTGTGGCGCACCGTCGACCGGGACCCGGACACCAACGTGGCCCTGCTGCGGGGCGCCGGCAAGGCCTTCTCGGCCGGCGGGAGCTTCGAGATGGTCGACGAGATCATGGACGACGAGGCGGCCCGCCTCCAGGTGATGCGGGAGG
>DATHEV010000012.1:0-10251 GCA_035318405.1 Iamia sp. | reverse complement strand
CCCGGGAGGAGTACGGCCTGGTCCGGCCGGGCGAGACCGCGATCCGGATGCTCCCGCGCCCGGTGCCGCCGCTCGACCTCCCCGACACCTGGCCCTTCACCGGCGCCGACGACTGGCTCAACCGCTAGGGCTCGGTCCTCGGAGCGGCTCGGCTATGGTGCACCGATCGGTGCACTATGACCACGACCCTCGATCGCACGTTCTTCGCCCTCTCGGATCCGACCCGCCGGGGCATCCTCGACCTCCTCGGACGCGGGCCGGCGACGATCGGCGAGCTGGCCGAGCCGTTCGGGCTCACCCTCAACGGCCTGAAGAAGCACGTCGGGATCCTCGAGGAGGTCGATCTCGTGGTCACGGCGAAGGCCGGGCGCGCCCGCACGTGCCGGCTGGGCCCCGCTCGTCTCGAGGATGCGACGAAGTGGATCGACGACTATCGACGGACCGGGCAGCGCCGGTTGGACCGGTTCGGCTCCCACGTCGAGGCGAAGGACGCCGGACGGTGAGCGAGGACGTGCGAGTGGCGCGGGTGATCGCCGCCCGGCCCGAGGTGGTGTTCGACGAGCTCACCGGGCGGGAGGGCCAGGAGGCCTTCTACCGCGAGCCGGGTTGGAGCGTCGCGTCCGAGTGCGATCTGCGCGTCGGGGGGCTCTGGACCGTGACGTTCGGGCCCTCACGCGACGAGGTCTACCGCCACGACCACATCTTCCTGGTGATCGACCGGCCCCGTCGCCTCGTCGTCGACACGACCGAGACCCGGGCGGACGGAACGGTCGTCGTGCTCGAGATCGAGTTCACCTTCGAGGCGCGCGACGACAAGACGCTGATGACGATGATCCAGCGTGGACTCCCGACCGCCGAGCTGCGCGACGAGCACCGAGCCGGCGCGCCGGGCGGGCTGGCCCGCCTCGCGCAGATGATCGACGACCGACAGTAGGAGAGGCAGATGGGGAAGATCGCGCTGTGCCAGAACATGTCGCTCGACGGGGTCATGCAGTCGCCGGGCCCCACGGACGTCCCGTTCCAGCACCGGGGCTGGGCGGTGGAGGTCGACGGCGGCTCCGGGGCGGGCCGCTTCTCGCTCGAGTCGGCCCAGAAGGCCGAGGCCATCCTGCTCGGACGGGTCACGTACGAGGCGATGCAGGCCTTCTGGCCGACGGTGGACGGTGAGCTCGCCGACACGTTGAACGAGCTGCCGAAGTACGTCGTCTCCTCGACGCTCACCGAACCGGCCTGGAACGCGACCGTCCTGGGCGACGACTGGCCGGAGGAGGTGGCCCGGCTGCGGGAGGAGCTCGCCGGCGACATCGTCGTCTACGGAAGCCGCCGCCTCTCGCACGCGCTGATCGGGATGGGCCTGGTGGACGAGCTGCGTCTCCTCGTCTACCCGGTGGTGCTCGGCACCGGAGATCGCCTGTTCGGCGTGGCGGAGGACAAGATCGCGCTGGACCTCGTCGCCTCGCGCCCGACCGGGAACGGCGTCCAGGCGATGACCTACGAGCTGGCCTAGAAGGCCTTGATGCGGAGGGCGGCGGGGAGGGCGGCCCACCAGGCGTCGGCGGCGCGGGCGGCGTCGATCAGGGGGGCGGGGCGGCCGGCCATCGAGACGGCGACGGCGTCGAGGGCGCCCGCCAGCTCGTCGGGGTCGGTGACGGCGAAGGCCGACGGCAGCCCGGCCAGGCCGGCCAGGCCCGTGGCCTTGGCCACGTAGTACGGCGTCGCCGCGCCGAGGACCGACGGCACCCCGGCGGCCAGGCCGAACAGGGCGGCGTGGTACGACTGCGTGGCCACGCCGACGGCCCCGGACACGGCGGCCACCAGGCGGGCCGGGTCCGAGCCGCACTCCAGCAGGCGCCAGCGGGCCCGCAGCGGCACCGTGGCCCGGAGGGTGGCGAGGGTGACGATCTCCGGCTCGGGCGGCTGGGCGTTGAGGGCCACGCCGAGCACATCCCACCCCCGGGCCGCGGCCAGGGCGTCGGCGGCCAGCGCCCACCGGCGGACCGGGTCGTCCTCGGGCGCCCCCACGTAGTCGGCGCGCCGGACGGTGACGGCCAGGGTGGGCCGACCCGGTGCGCCCACCGCCGCGATCGTCGCCTCGTCGGCCGCCGGCACCATCCCGAGGGCGTCGTCGCCCGTGAGCGTGACGATCTGGGCGTCGACCCCGGGGAGGCCGGCGGCGAAGGCGGCCGAGCTCTCGTCGCGGGCGCCGAGGGCGACGGCCCCGGTGAGGAAGGCGTCCATGAGGTCGCGGCCCTCGTCGTCGATCACGTAGCCCTGGCCCGAGTAGGCGACGGGGACGCCGGCGGTGCGGAGGGCGGCCGCCAGGAGGGCACGGGGGACGATCGTGCCCTCGGCCCAGCGCGACGAGAGCCCGCAGCCGAGGAACACGGCGGCGTCGTAGGCGGCAGGGTCGAACGGCCGCCACCGAGCCTGGTCGGCCCCGGCCCGCTCGGGGGCGCCGGCGAGCACCGGTGGCAGGGGGCCGAGCTGGTCGGCGTCGAGCCCGTGGACGGCCATGGTCAGGGGCAGCAGCCAGCGGGTCCGCCCGCCGAGGGCCTCATCCGGCGGGCCGTCGGTGATCACGTCGAGGGCGACGTCGGGGCCGAAGGCGGCCCGGGCCCGGTGGACGGCGCGCACGGTGATGGCGTCGTCGCCCAGGTTGGCCACGCCGCCGGGCCCGACGAGCAGCACCCGCGCCGTGGGCGACGCCACCCGCACGGGCGCGGGCGGGATCGGCGCCAGCGAGGGGTCGAGGGCGACGGCCTCGGGCGTGGCCCAGAGCGGACCGGTCGACGGGTGGATGGCGACGGCGGCCACGCCACGGAGGGCGTCGTCGCCCCGGTGCCGGCCGACGGGGTCGAAGACCCGGGCGGTGCGCTCCTGGCCCAGGCGAGGATCGGGCACCGTGTGGTGGAACCCGGTCGGCCACTCCCGGTACACCGCGGCCAGGGTGGGCACGAAGGCCAGCAGCCGGCCCTCGGTGATCACCTGGTGCAGCGAGGCCCAGTCGTCGACGTGCTCCAGCAGCGGGTCGGTGGGCCAGCCGCCCATGTCCCGGTAGACGGCGAGGTCGCTGACGGCGATGGTGCCGATGTAGTTGGACCGGAAGAAGGCGCTGGTGGGCGGCTCGTTCGACACCGTGCCCTGGGCGGCCCCGTCGGCGTCCGCCTGGACCACGGTGCCGAAGGTGGCCGCGGCGCCGGTGCGGAGGGCCATGCGGTAGAGGTCGATCACACCGGGGGCGATGGCCACGTCGTCGGCGTCGAGCTGGAGGGCGTGGCGCGTGCGGGCGGCGTGCAGGAGGGTGCTGCGGGCGTGGCCCAGGCCCAGGTTCTCGTCGGACCGGATGACCCGGATGCGGTGATCCTCGGCCGCCAGGGCGGCGGCCACGGCGGGGGTGGAGTCGGTGGAGGCGTCGTCGAGGATCAGGATCTCGCCCTGCTCCTCGGGCGGCAGGAGGTCGAGGACGGCCTGGGCGCCGCGGACCGAGGTCGCCAGCAGCGGCCCGTGGTTCCAGCAGAGGGTGAAGACCGACAACCCGGGTCGGAGCGCGGGGGCGGGACCCAGCTTCTCCCGCAGGCGGGCCGCCGCCGCGGCGCGGGCGGGCGCCTGGACGGTGCGGCGCACGGCGGCGGCGTGGGCGGCGACGGTGCCGTCGAGGGCGGCGACCTGCTGGCCCACGGCGTCGACGTGGTCGCGCAGCCGGTGGAGCTCGGTGCCGACCGCCTCGACGCCGCCGCGCGTGTCGCTGCGGCCGTCCCACCCGATCTGCTCGATCCGGGCCAGGGCGGCCCGCACCTCGGCCAGCTCGGATCCGGTGGCCTCGACGCTGCGGGCCAGGTCGTCGACCGTGCCGGGGGTCCGGCGGGCCCGGGCCACGAAGCCCCGTGCGCGCTCGACCGTGCCGGGTGTCGGGCCGTCGGGTGTCGGGTCGTCGGGCGTCGGGTCGTCGGTCATGCGTAGGCACCGGCGAGGAGGTCGTGCTCGGCCGAGCCCGACAGGAGGTGGTCGACGACCGGACCCAGCCGGTCGGCCACGGCTGCCGGGCACAGGTCGAGATCGGCCAGGGCGGTCTCGGTGACCACGAGCGGGACGAGGGGCGGCGGCAGGACGCGGGCCAGGTCGCGGGCGGCCGCGTCCGGCATCACCTGGAGGGGCAGGCAGCCCTGCTCGATCGTCTCGACGACCCGCAGCGGCTCGAGGTCGCCCGCCGCCCGCCACCACAGCCGGGCCCGGGCCGTGCGGAGCAGCGACCGGACGGCGACGGCGTCGAGGACGGGCGGGTCGAGGTGGGCCCACAGGATCCCGGGCAGGTAGGTGGGGCCGGCGCCGTGCTGCGTGGCCAGGGCGAGGGCCAGGTCGGCCTGGTGGCCGTCGCGGGCGCCGTCGCGGATGTGGTGCTCGACGACCGCCCAGGCGTGGGGCCGGCCGGGGGCGGCGTCGGCCAGGGTGCGGATCTCGTCGTGGAGGTCGAGGGCGGGGCGCAGCGCCACGGCACCCTCGCGCCAGCCGAGGGGCGCCGGTGCCGGGGCGACGGGCTGGCCGGTGGTGGCCCGCAGGGCGGTGGCGACCCGCTGGGGCAGCGGGGGACCGGCGAGCGCGGGCGGGGCGTCGTCGCCCCAGCGGGCTCGGGGGGCCACGTCGCTGGCCCGCTCCCAGGCATCGGACCAGGCCCGGCGCAGGTCCTCGTAGGCGGGCGGCAGGCCCTCGATGATCGAGGCCATGAACGGGCCCATCTCCGGGCCGAGCGTCAGCTGGCGCACGTGGTCGGCGTCGACGGGCGCCGCGAACCCGGCCGCCGGGTCGGGGTCGCCGGCGATGGCCAGCTCGGCCATGGTGACCAGGCACGGGCCGCAGCGCCCGCAGTTGCCCGGCGTCGCCTCGGCGGCGCAGACCCGGAGCGTCCGCCGGGCGAGGGGCGAGCCGAGCAGGTGGGCGACGCGCTGGCCCCGGGTCCGCACCGGGTGGCCGACGACCTCGGTGCGGCCGGTGCGCAGCGGGCCGACCAGGGCGTCGTCGTCGGCCAGCACCAGTCGGTGCATCCGGGCCGCGACCTGGAGCCCGGCGCCGATGAGGGCCGGCGCCAGGGTGTCGGTCCCACGGGGGTGGAGGCCGAGCAGAGCCGGGGCCGAGGTCTCGACCTCGATCAGCTCCAGCCCCAGCTCGGCGGCGACGGGGCGGTGGGCGGCGACGATCTCGGCCCGGACGGCGGGCGGGCTCGGGCTGGAGCTGGTCGAGGCGGGGCGCACCGACACCAGGTGGGTCACCCGGTCGCCGGGCGGCTCGTCCAGCAGGTCGAGCAGGGTCGACCAGGATCCGACGCCCCGGGTGAAGAACAGGCCGACCTCGTCGCCGCCGGCCGGGGTCTCGTAGACGTCGTCGATCTGGACGGCCAGCGGCGGCCGGTCCCACCGGTCGGCCAACGTGGCCATGATCTCGGCCGCCCCGGCGGCCATGTGGGCGTCGACGGGTCCCTCGACGTGGAGGTCCTCGCCCCGGGCCGCGGCCAGCAGCACGAGGGGGGCGACGCCGGGGGTGGCGGTCGGGTCGAGCAGGTCGGCGTGGGCGATCGGCACCCGCACCTCCAGCGGCGGCAGGTCGGTGCCGTCGGCCGCCTCGAGCTCGGTCCGGACGACGAGGTGCCCGGCCTCGACACGGGTGACCGGGGGACGGGCGCGCACCCCCGCAACCTAGTGGGACCCCCTGCGGCGCCCCGTGGTGGGGCGGGGCGGCATCGGTAGCGTCGGGAGGGTGAGAGCACCGTCCGAGGCCGACCGGGCCGCCGTGGCCGCGCTGCTGGGCCGGGAGCCCGACGGCGTGTTCGAGGTGGTCGTGCGTCACCCCGACGGGAGCCCGCTGGTGATCCGCAACGCCCCGGTGCTGCCCAGCGGACGGCCCATGCCCACCCGGCACTGGCTGGTGGGCGAGCCCGAGCGGACGTGGGTGGGGCGGCTGGAGTCGGAGCGTGGCGTCGACCGGGCCGAGGCCGAGATCGACGCCGACGCCCTGGCCGCCGCCCACCGCCGCGCCGCGGCCGAGCGCGACGCCGCCGTCCCCCCCGACTGGGAGGGGCACCGCCCCAGTGGCGGCGTCGCCGGCACCCGCACGGGGGTCAAGTGCCTCCACGCCCACTACGCCGAGTGGCTCGCCGGCGTCGACGATCCCGTCGGCGCCTGGGTCGCCGACCACCTCCCCGACGTCGGCGGCACCGCCCCCACCATCTCCCCACACCACCCCTGATCCGAAACTCGGGGGGAACTGTGCCCTCCCAGGGGCACATCTCCCCCCGAGTTCGCACGGGGGTGCGCAGCGGTCAGTGGTGGTCCGGTGGGGCGGGGGCGCGGAGATCGTGCTCGGAGGAGCCGAGGAGGACGTGGTCGACGGCGGGGGCCAGGAGGGCGGCCACGCCGGTCGGGCCGAGGTCGAGGGCGGCCAGGTCCGACTCGGCCACGACCAGAGCGGCCAGGGCGGCCGGGAGGTCGGACCGCAGCGACTGCGCCACCGCGGCCGGCATGACCTGGATCGGCAGGCAGCCGTGCTCGATCGCCTCGACGACCCGCAGCGGGTCGAGGTCGCCGTCGGCCCGCCACCAGAGCCGGGCCCGGGCCGTCCGCAGCAGCGTCCCGACCCGCGCCGCGTCGAGGACGGGCGGGGCGGCGTGGTCCCACAGGATCCCCGGCAGGTAGGCCACGCCCGGACCGTGGGCGGCGGTGAGGGCGGCGGCCAGGTCGGCCTGGCGGCCGTCGCGGGCCTCGTCGCGGATGTGGGGCTCGACGACCGCCCAGGCCCGCGGCCGGTCCGGGCCCGTGGCCGCCCGCGCCCGCACCGACTCGTGGGCGGTGGCGGGCGGGCGCAGCGGGACCGATCGCCGGCTCCACCCCAGGGGGGCGGCGGCCGGCGTCTCCGGGTGGCCGGTCGTCGCCCGCCGCGCCTCGGCGACCCGCGCCGGCACCTCCGGCCCGGCCATCGGGGGCGGCGCCGAGTCGCCCCACCGCGTGCGGGCCTCCAAGCCGCGGCTGTGGTCCCAGGCGTCGGACAGGGCTCGGCGCAGGCCCTCCTCGCCGGCGGGAAGGCCGTCGACCATCCCGGCCACGAACGTCGCCAGCTCGGCGCCGTAGGACATGGCCCCCACGGCGTCGACGTCGATCGGCGCCCGGAACCCGAGGGAGGGGTCGGGATCGCCGGCGAGCAGCAGCGATGCCATGGTGAGCTGGCACTTCCGGCAACGGCCACAGTTCCCGGCGGCCAGGCCCTCCCAGCACACCTGGAGGCTGGCCCGGGCCAGTGGCGACGTCCGCAGGTGCGCCACCCGCTGGTCCCGGGTGCGGTGGGGGTTGCCCAGCTCGACCTCGGTGCGGGTCGTGGCGATGGCCGTGACCAGGTCGGGGTCGGCACCGGTGAGGGTGTGGACGTCGCGGGGGTGGGCGCCGGTGAGGACGAGGCGGCGGAGCCCGGCGCCGACCTGGAGCCCCGTCGCCATCAGCGCCGGCCCGCAGGTCTCGCCCCACGGGCGGTACGGGTCGAGCAGCTCCCGAGCCGTCGTCTCCAGCACCACCAGGGGCAGGCCCAGCTCGTCGGCGACGGCCTGGTGGCCGGGGATGTGCTCGGCCTGGTGGCGGCGGAGGATCGGGGCGCCGTGGTGCACGGTCAGCAGGTGGGTGACCCGGACCGGCGGTGGGAGCTCGAGCAGGTCGAGCAGGGTCGACCACGAGTCCACGCCCCGGGTGAAGAACAGCCCGACACCGCCGTCGTCGCGGGCCACGCCCGTCGTCGTCTCGGTCACCGTCACCCGGGTCTCGCCCGTGCCCCACCAGGTCGACAGCAGGTGGCCCACCTCGCTCAGGCCGCCGGCGATCACCTCGTCGACCGGCCCCTCGACCACGAGGTCCTCGCCCCGCACCGCCGCCGCCGTGACGAGCGCCAGCGCCCCCGGGGTGGCCGACGGGTCGAGCAGGTCGGCGTGCTCGATCGGGACCTTCACCTCGAGCGGCGGAAGCTCGGAGCCGTCGGCCGCCTCCAACTCGGTCCGGACCGTCAGGTGGCGGGACCCGACCCGGGTCACGGGTCGTCCGGCGCGCACGACCGAACGGTAGCCCCACGCGTGTTGGGCGCGGACGAGCGGGCTGCGAGGCTGCGGCCGTGACGACAGCCGGGCCCGTGGCCGCCATCGACTGCGGGACCAACTCGACCCGTCTCCTGGTGGCGTCGTCCGACGGTGAGGGCGGTCTGGTCACCCACGAGCGGCTGATGCGCATCACCCGCCTGGGCGCCGGCGTCGACCGCGCCCACCGCTTCGACCCCGAGGCCGTGGCCCGCACCCAGGCCGTCCTGGCCGAGTACCGAGCGGTGATGGACGAGCACAGCGTCACCCCCGGCCGGGTCCGCATCGCCGCCACCTCCGCCGCCCGCGACGCCGCCGACCGGGAGGAGTGGTTCGCCGCCGCCGAGGCCGTCGTCGGGGCCCGCCCGGAGCTGCTCTCGGGCACCGAGGAGGCCGACCTCTCGTTCCGGGGCGCCACCACCGGGCTGGACCCGGCCCGCGGCCCGTTCCTGGTGTTCGACCTGGGCGGCGGGTCCACGGAGCTCGCCTACGGCACCGACTCGGTCGAGTCCTCGCTCTCGCTGGAGATCGGGTGCGTGCGCCTGACCGAGCGGTTCATCGAGAGCGACCCGCCCCGGCCCGAGGAGCTCACCGGGGCCATCTCGTACGCCGAGTCGTGGCTCGACGACGTGCTGCGCTCGATGCCCGGCGCGGCCTCGGCCCCCACCGTGGTGGGCCTGGCCGGGACGGTCAGCACCGTCGCCGCCGTCGAGATCGGCCTGGCGACCTACGACCGCGACGCCATCCACCACTTCGTGCTCACCAAGGACGCGGCCGAGGACGTCTTCCGGACGCTGGCCACCGAGAGCCGGGCCGATCGGATCCACAACCCCGGGCTGGAGGAGGCCCGGGCCGACGTCATCGTCGGGGGCTGCTGCGCCCTGGTGGCGGTCTACCGGACGCTGGGCCTGGACGAGGTCCTCGTCTCCGAGGCCGACATCCTCGACGGCCTGGCCCTGTCGCTCCTCGACCAGGCTGACCTGTAGACGGTCACTCGGTGCCTGGCACCGAGTGACCGCAGACGCGGCGACCAGCTCAGGGGTGAGCGGCCTTCCAGGCGCGGTAGCCGCCGTCGAGGTCGGTGGCCCGGGTCAGCCCGAGGTGGCGCAGCGTCACCGCCGCCAGCGACGAGGCGTAGCCCTCGTTGCACACCACCACGACGACCTGGTCGGCGGCGCCGGCCTCGGGCAGGCGGTGGTCGCTGTCGGGCGCCAGGCGCCACTCGAGCACGTTGCGCTCGACGGCGACGGCGCCGGGCAGCTCGCCCTCGGCGCGGCGGTTGGCCTCGGGTCGGGTGTCGACGACGAGCGCCCCCTCGGCCACGAGACGGTCGAGGTCGGCCGGTCCGGGGCGGGGTCCGAGCGTGGCGCGGGCCTCGGCCAGCAGCTGGTCGATCGACGTCGTCACGCCGGAGTTCGGGCCGCGGCCAGGCGGGCCCGGACCTCGTCCAGGGCGAGCAGCGGGGGCTCGGCGAAGACCCGCTCGGTGCGCACCGGCTGCAGCTCGTCGTCGTAGAAGGTCATGGTCTCGAGGGCGGGGCCGTAGACGTGGATGCTGGTGGCGGGGAAGGTGCCCGTGTTGACCACGTCGTGGATCCGCCCCGGCGGCACCCGGCGCACCGTACCGGCGCCGAGGCGGTGGCGGACGAGGCGCTCGGCCCCGGGGCGCACCGTGCGCCGGGCGACCAGCTCGACCAGGCTGCCGGCGACGACGGCGACCGCCCCGCTGGCGTCGCCGTGATCGTGGACCTCGACGCCGTGGCCCGACGGCCAGGTGATCAGGTACGCCTCCCAGCCCTCGCCGGCCGTCAGCCGGACGTGGACCCGGTGCTCGGGATCGTGCACCGCCAGCGGCGCCCACACCGCCGGGCACGATGCCAGGACCTGGGCCATGGCGGCCAGGTCGGCGCCGGTGGGCACCCCAGAGGCGAGGGCGACGGCGGGATCGGGTCGGTCACCGGTGACCGTGGGGAGCAGGCGGGAGCGCATACCCGACTGTTTCTATCGGGTTTACTCAGATAGGGCAAGCGGCCGCCCCTGACCAGGCCCGGCGGCCGGCGCCGTGGGAGAGGCACCCGGGCCGGCGGCGCCGACTACGGTCGACCCGCCTACGTCAGGAGAGGGGGTCCGCCCGCCATGCGCCGAGAACGCACC
>DATHEV010000011.1:0-2527 GCA_035318405.1 Iamia sp. | reverse complement strand
CGAGCGGGCCACCGCCCGCTTCCCGCGCCTCGGCGAGCGCATCGGCCAGGTGGCGGGCACCCTCTCCGGCGGCGAGCAGCAGATGCTGGCCATGGCCCGCGGCCTGGCCACCGACCCCGCCCTCCTCGTCCTCGACGAGCTCTCGATGGGGCTCGCCCCCATCGTCGTCGACGACCTCTACGCCCGGGTCCGCCAGGTGGCGGCCGAGGGCACCACGATCCTGCTCGTCGAGCAGTTCGCCCGCATCGTCATGGACGTGGCCGACGAGGCCGCGGTGATGGTCCACGGGCGCATCGTCGAGACGGGCACCCCCCAAGACCTCGAAGCCAGCCTCTCCCAGGCGTACCTGGGTGGATAGGAGAGACCCCATGCTCCAGGACCCGACTCGCGTCGAGCAGTTCACCGCCGAGATCGCCGACATGAAGCTGCCCGACGCGGCCAGCTCGCGCGACCGCATCCTCCTCCGGGTCGGTGTCGGCCTCATGATCGCCGGCGTGGTGATCGGCGTCGTCGCCTACACGCTCGGCCACGGCACCACGAACCCGCTCCAGCAGCGCGACGCCATCGTCATCGCCCTCATCGGCCTCACCGTGGCCGTCGTGGGCGGGGCGGTGTTCCTCCGCTACTCGATGGCCCAGTTCCTGCGCTTCTGGCTGGCCCGCCTCAGCTGGGAGCAGCAGGCCCAGACCGACCGCATGGTCGAAGCCGTCCGCCGCGACTGACCCAAGGACCACGAGGTGCCTGGCACCTCGTGGTCCAGGACCACGAGGTGCCTGGCACCTCGTGGTCCGTCGCGGTCAGCTCGGGTGGAACGTGACGGGGAGGTGCTTGATGCCGCCGATGAAGTTGCTCCGCAGACGGTCGGGGGGGCCGAGGGCCTCGATGCGGGGGACCCGCTTCACCAGCTCCTCGAACAGCACCTGGATCTCCATGCGGGCCAGCTGAGCGCCCAGGCAGAAGTGGGGGCCGCCGCCGCCGAAGGCGATGTGGTTGTTCGGGTCCCGGGTGATGTCGAACGTGAACGGGTCCTCGAAGTGGTCCTCGTCCCGGTTGGCCGAGATGTACCACATGCTGATCTTGTCGCCGTCGTGGATCGTCTTGCCCCGGATCTCGAAGTCCTGGGTGGCGTTCCGGCGGAAGTACAGGACCGGGGTGGCCCAGCGGAGGATCTCCTCGACCGCGCCCTTGATGTAGCGGTCGGGGTCCGAGGCCAGCAGGTCGTACTGGTCCGGGTTCTCCAGGAAGGCGTTCATGCCGTGGGAGATGGCGTTGCGGGTGGTCTCGTTGCCGGCCACCGACAGCAGCAGGAAGAAGAGGTTGAAGTCCATGTCCGACAGGGACTCGCCGTCGACCTCGGCGCTCAGCAGCGCGTTGATGATGTCGTCCTCGGGCTTCTGGCGGTGCTTCTCGGCCAGGCCCTGGGCGTACATGAACATCTCGACCTGGGCCTCGAACAGCTTCTCCTGCGACACCGCGTACTCGGGGTCGTCGGCCCCGATCATCCGGTTGCTCCAGTCGAAGATCTTGTGCCGGTCCTCGGTGGGGACGCCGATCAGCTCGGCGATGACCTCGAGGGGGAGCTCGGCGGCGATGTCGACCACGAAGTCGGAGTCGCGCTGGGGGATCACCCGGTCGAGGATCGTGGTGGTGAGGTCGCGGATGTGGACCTCCATCTGGCCGATCATGCGGGGGGTGAAGCCCCGGTTCACCAGGCGGCGGTACCGGGTGTGGTCCGGCGGGTCCATGAACAGCATGAGGTTGCCGGCCTCGCTGGGCGCATCGCCATCGGCCGGCGGCCGGTCGGTCAGGCCGACCACGCCGCCGCGCGCCGCGGCCGACGAGAAGGTGCCGGCGTCGCGGTTGCAGACCGTCACGTCGTCGAGCTTGGTGATGACCCAGAAGCCGGGGCCGTCGGGCTCGGCGTGGAAGTGGACCGGGTCGTTCTGGCGGAGCCAGGTGAACCACTCGTGGGGGATGCCCTCGGTGAACCGGTCGAAGTCCAGGAGGTCGATCTGGGAGCCGTCGATCGGACTGGCGTCGGTCATGGCTGACCCTTCAGGTTGTCGTGTGCGTTCGGCAGGTGACCGCTCGCCGAGCAGCCATGACCGCCGACGGCTCCGCAAGCTCCGCCGTCGGAGACACAGCTGTGCCTTCTGGTTCGCTCGCTGCGCTCGCTCATCGGAGCTGCCTCCTACTTGCCGGTGAAATCGGGGGTGCGCTTCTCCATGAAGGCCAGCGGGCCGATCTTGGCGTCGTCGCTCTTGAAGACCTCCATGCCGATCTCGGAGTCGATCCGCATGGCCTCGGACTCCGGCAGGCACTCGGTGGCCCGCAGGGCCCGCAGCACGGCCTGGACGGCGACGGGCCCGTTCGCCGCGACCTGGGCCGCGACCTCGCGGGCCCGGTCGAGGGCGGTGCCGTCGGGGACGACCTCGCCGATCAGGCCCAGCTCCTTGGCCTCGGGGGCCCGCACGTGGCGGCCGGTGAGGAGGATGTCGGCGGCCACGGCGTAGGGGATCTGGCGGCG
>DATHEV010000010.1:0-3726 GCA_035318405.1 Iamia sp. | reverse complement strand
ACCCGCGACCCGTCGTCGGCGATGGCCACCCCGCTGACCTCGCTGCCCAGCGACGGCCACTCGGCGACGGTGGTGCGGGTGTCGGTCGTCCGGTCCCAGAGGACGACGCGGTAGCCGTCGGTGGGGCCGCCCACGTACGTCAGCGTCACCACCAGCGCACCGTCGCCGGAGAGGGCGATGCCGTTGGCCGGCCCGGGAGCGGCCCGGACCACGCTGCCGGGCACCGGGCACGACCGCGCCGCCCAGCGGGGGAGCTCGGGCGAGGCGGCCAGCTGGACCGCCAGCTCGACCTCGTTGAGGGTGAGGAGGCGCTCGACCCAGTACTGCCGGCCGGCGGGCTCGGGCGGACGGCCCAGGATCGTCGAGTACAGCCGGTCGACCTGGCGCTGGCGCCGCTCGGTCGACCGGTACAGCTGACGGGCCATCCAGCCCCACCCCCGGGCGGCGACGACGGGCTCCCAGTACTCGAGCTCGGCGAGCTGGATCTCGCGGAGCAGGATGCGCTTGTACGCCGACCCGATGAACCCGCGGTGGCCGCCCCTGATCCGGGCCCGCATCTCGGGCGAGGCCCAGATGGCCGTGCCGATCTCGGTGATGGTGGTTCCGGTGCGGAGGCGGTCGGCCCAGTAGGCCAGGCCCCCCGGGTCGGGGTCGCGATCGAGCACGGTGCGGAACAGCTCGGTGACGGCCGCCTTCACCCAGGCGTCGGAGCGGGCGACCGAGCGCACCACCGTGCCCCGGGGGGTGCCGGCCCCGAGCTGTGCGACCAGGTCGGCCTGTTCGGTGTCGCTCGGGGCGCGTTGCAGGAAGACCCGGAGCACGGCATCGGCGAAGCAGGCGTCGTCCGGGGCCCCGGCCGGCGCGGCCGGAACGGGAGCGGGGGCGGCCGCGGCCGGCCCGACCGTTGGCCCCGCCACCCCCGCCAGCACCAGCGCGGCGGCGCCGACTCGCACCATGGCCCCCCTGTGTCGTCGCACCATCACCGTTCCCCTCACTGACCCGATCACCCTTGCAGGTCGGGTGTCGGTCCGTCCGCGGTGCGATCTGAAGTCGACCAGTCTGGGGGGGTGAACCGGACCGACAGGTTGTACGCGCTGGTGGAGGAGCTGCGTGCCGTCGCGCCTCAGTGGCGCAGCGCGACGTGGTTGGCGACACGGTTCGAGGTCAGCAGCCGAACGATCGAGAGGGACCTGTCGGCGCTCCAGCAGGCGGGGGTCCCGATCTACGCCACCCCTGGTCGTCGTGGCGGGTACGCCATCGATGTCCAGCACACCCTGCCGCCCTTGAACCTGTCCGCCGCCGAGGTGGCGGCCGTCGCCACGGCGTTGGCCGCCGACACGGCGACGCCGTTCACCCACGCCGGCCGAACGGCACTTCAGAAGATCCTGGCGGTCCTGGGCGAGGTCGACGCCGAGGGCGTGCGGGAGCTGGCCTCCCGCATCCGCCTGTACGACCGCGCGGAGGGCCAGAGCCGCTCCTCGGCCGTCGTCGAACGAGCGATCGTGGCCCAGCAGGTCCTCGACATCACCTACCGCGACAGGACGGGCGAGACCTCGACGCGCGCGGTGGAGCCCGTTGCGGTGCTGGGTGTCCACCCGCACTGGTACCTGTGGGCGTGGTGCCGGTCGAGGCAGGCGCCACGATCGTTCCGCCTCGACCGGATCACCGAGGCGGTGATGACCGACGAGGCCGTGCCCGATCGTGGCCTCGATCCCGCCGACCTCGAGCTGACCGAGCTGGTCGGGCGAGGGATCCTCGGGGACTGACCCCGCCGGGTCGCGGGTTCTCCGCAAACACCGACACCACGTTGTCGTCGGGCCCGTCCACGGTGGGGCCATGGCGACGAGCCCGAACCCGTTCCAGCTCACGACCGAGGACGAGGTCACCGCGATCCTCGGCGAGCCCCCTGACTTCGTGCGGGCCAAGGTCGGCGATCGAGTCGATGCGTCGGCCGCCGCGTTCATCGCCCGATCACCCTCGTGTTCGTCGGGACCGTCGACCGTGACGGTCGCATTGATGTCTCACCCAAAGGAGACGCCCCCGGATTCGTCCACGTCGCCAGCCCGGGATCGCTGCTGATCCCGGAGCGCAAGGGCAACAACCTCGCGTTCGGCCCTCACAACATCTTGGCCACCGGCCGCATCGGGCTGATCTTCGTCGTGCCCGGCCAACGCGAGACGCTCCGGGTCAACGGTGCCGCGTCCCTCGACAACGACCCGGCACGGCTCGATCAGCTCAGCGCACGAGGCAAGCCCTCACTCCTGTGCACCGAGGTGAGCGTCGAGGAGTGCTTCTTCCACTGCGGGAAGGCCATGATCCGCTCCGGCGCCTGGGACTCCGACAGCTGGGACCTCGACGGCAGCTCGCTCATGGTCGCCCAGGTCGTCGACGCCCTCGGCGGTGACCCCACGCTGGTGCCCATCGTCGACGCCCAGGTCGAGCAGAACTACATCGACGACCTCTGACCCACCGACCCCTCGACGGTCAGCCGCTCAGGGCCGCCCTCCTGATGGCGTCGGCGACCTCGGCCGGCCGCTCCTCGGGGAGGAAGTGTCCGCAGTCGAGACCCTGGCCCTCGACGTCGTCGGCCCAGCGGCCCCAGATCTCGAGGGGATCGAACGGTGGTGGTGACCCTCCGGGGGCCTGCCAGAGCACCTGGACCGGGGCGGTGATGCGGCGACCGGCCTCCCGGGCCTCCCGGTCGTGGGCGAGGTCGATGGTGGCGCCGGCGCGGTAGTCGTCGCAGAGGTCGGCGATGGCGTCGGGTCGAGCGATGGCCCGGTGGTAGGTCGCCCGGGCCGTGTCGTCGATGGCTCCATCGACCGTGGTCCAGCCGTCGAGGAAGGAGTCGGCGAAGGCCTCGGGCGCGGCGGCGATGAGCCGCTCGGGGAGGTCGGCGGGTTGGGCCAGGAAGAAGAGGTGGTAGGCGCCCAAGGCCCCGTCGGCGGTGAGCGCCGACCACATGTCGAGGACGGGGACGATGTCGAGGACCGTCAGGTGGGTGACGGCGTCGGGGTGGTCCAGCGCCAGCCGTTGCCCGACCAGGCCACCGCGGTCGTGGCCGGCGATGGCGAAGCGCTCGTGGCCGAGTGCGCTCATGAGGGCCACGACGTCGGTCGCCATCGTCCGCTTGCTCAGGTCCCCGGTGCGGAGGGGGCTGTCGCCATAGCCCCGGAGATCAGGGCAGACCACGGTGAAGGCGTCGGCCAGATGGTCGGCCACCGCCTTCCAGCAGACGTGCGTCTCGGGGAACCCGTGCAACAGGACGATCGGTGGCCCGGAGCCATGGACCTCGTGATGGAGCTCGACGGTCATGACCCCGCCGCTACCCGGCCTCGTCCCGGAGAACCCCGGAACGGGCTCGTCGGGGCCCGCGACGATGGCGGCCGATGACCCCGCAGTAGTGTTCGCCCGCAACGTTGGGGGGCGGCGCCAGGTGCAGCTCTCCATCCTGGGAGGGCACCGTGATGCGACTCAGCGACGACGACCAGGACCACGTCGCCCCGACGTTCCGCCCGGCCCCTCGATGACCGCCACGCTCGCCCCGCCCCCGGCGGCGCCCCCGCCGCCACCGGAGCCGACACCGAGGCCTCGCCCGAGCCGGCGGGAGCCCCACTGGCCGACGGGTCCCTGGGTCACAGAGCTGCTCCTGCTGGCCGTCACGCTCGTCGCCGTGGCGGGCTACGCCCGGCTCTTCGCCGATCGGGCGACGGTCGTCCCGCTGCT
>DATHEV010000009.1:0-2025 GCA_035318405.1 Iamia sp. | reverse complement strand
GGGACAGGCGGCCCAGCGGGTTGACCAGGCGCATGGCCTCGGCCAGCCCGGGGGCCTCGCGCTCGACGATGCGGCGGGTGCCCTCGGGCGTGAGGTCCCGAGGCCCGAAGCCGGTGCCCCCGGTGGTGACGACGAGACCGGCGAACCCCGCGGTGGCCCGGCGCAGGGCGTCGGCCACCTCGGCCACCCCGTCCGGGGACACCATCCGGTCCACGACGTCGAAGCCGGCGGCGGTGAGGCACTCGGCGAGGGCGGCGCCGGAGCGGTCCTCCCGCACGCCGTCGACAACCCCATCGGACACCGTGACGACCTTGGCCGCGAACATCACCCCACCCTGCCACGCAGACCGTCGCGCCGGCGGGCCCGGAGCAGGTCGCGCCAGCCGGTCGACGCCGGGCCCCGGCCGGTGACCGAGTCGCTGAGCTCGCAGCGGGCGCCGTAGGCGACGACGTAGCCGTGGGCCGCGTCGAGGATCTCCGACTCGGCGTCGTCGAAGGGGCGGCCTCGGGCCTGCTCGTAGGCCGCGACGAAGGAGCGGCACTCGGCCACGCTCGGGTGCGGGTCCGGCCGGCCCCACACGATCGTCCACCCGGCCGCGGCCTGGCCGACGACGACGGACTCGGGCGCCCGGACGAGCGAGTCCCAGTCGAACACGGCCACCACCGCACCGTCGGCGTCGACGTGGACGTGCTCGGCCCGCCAGTCGACGTGGCCGACGACCCGCTCGGCGCCGGCCGACCCGGCCACCAGACGCGTCCGGAACCCGGAGGCGAGGTCGTCGATCCACTCGCCGCCGGGGACGCGGAGGTCGAACCGGAGGTCGTGGGGCGGGTCGGGCCACAGCTGCTCGGGCGGCAGGGCGATGCCCCACGGCTCGTGGAGCTCCACGTGCGCCGGCGCCACCTCGCTGGCCGCGACCACCAGCTCCCGGAGGAGGCCCGCCATGCTGGCGGCCGCACCGGACGATCGGGCGTCGACGGCGGCGCCGCCGTCGACGCGCACCTCCGCCCCGGCGACGCCGTCGCCCAACGGGTGGAGGTCGCCGACCGGCCGGGGCACGGGGAACCCGGCGTCGGCCAGCGCGCCCTGGACGATCCGGGACTCGGCCACCCGACCCGCCTGCTCCGCCGGGCGGATCTTCACCACGAGCTGTCGCCCGTCGGACAGGTCGACGGCGTGGACCACCCCAGACGAGGCGACGGTCCAGTGCACGGTGCCGACGGCGGCGCCGAGGTGCTCCCGGCACCACGCCCCCACCGCGTCGGGCAAGGTCAGGCCGGGACGCGGTAGCGGTGGAGGGCCATGCCGTCGGTGCCGGCGGCCTGGGGGAGCAGCAGCGCGCCCCTCCCCCACGGCACCCAGGGGTCGCCGGGCGGGGGCAGCGGCTCGAGATCGGGGCGGACGTCGGCCACCACGCAGTCGACGCCGGTGGTCTCCCGGGCCGTGAGGGTGCAGACCGACACGACGAGGAGCCCGCCCGGGCGCACGAGGTCGGCGGCGGCCCGGACCAGCTCGACCTGGAGCCGGGCCAGCCGTTCGACCGACTCGGGCACCATGCGCCAGCGGGCATCGGCCCGGCGGTGCAGGACGCCGAGACCCGAGCACGGCGCGTCGACGAGCACCCGGTCGAACGAGCCGGGGGCGAAGGGGACGTTGCGGCCGTCGGCCACGAGGGGGTGGACCCGGTCGTCGGTGCCGGTGCGCTGGGCGTTGCCGGCGATCAGCCCGACCCGGCTGGGCCGCACGTCGGCCGCCACCACGTGGGCACCGGTCGCGGCGAGGGCGGTGGCCTTGCCCCCGGGGGCGGCGCACAGGTCGAGCACCCGGTCGCCGGGCTCGGCCTCGACCAGCTCGGCGACCCACTGCGACGCCTCGTCCTGGGTGTAGCCGTCCTCGCGCACGGTGGCCGACCCGGCCACGTTCATGGCCTCGAGAGCGGCCATGGCCCGGTCGAGACCGAGGTCGGCGGTCAGTCGCTCGACGATCCAGTCGGGGTAGCTGAGGGCGGTGGCGGGGTCCGGGAAG
>DATHEV010000008.1:0-8009 GCA_035318405.1 Iamia sp. | reverse complement strand
GCATTCGCGGCGTCGACGACGCCCGGCTCAGCACCGGTCTGGCCGGCGCCCTGGGCATCGGCGTCACGTTCCTCCTCGCCGGTGGCCTGGTGCTGCTGGTCCGGCGGCGCGGCGGCGCCAGCGCGCCGCCGGCGCCCGATGCTCCCCCTGCGTGATGGGAGGGTGACGTGAGCGGCGGGCACACCCACGCCTCGGGGCTGCACCACGCCGGAGACACTGCCGTGCACCGGCTGCCGGCCGAGGCCAAGGTGGCGGCCACGGTCGTCGCCGTCCTGGCCGTCGTGGCGACGCCCCGCGACCAGGTGGGGGCCTTCGTCGCCCATGCCGTGGTGCTGCTGCTGGTCGTGGCGGCCATGCGCCTCCCGCCGCCGGCGCTGCTGCGCCGGATGCGCATCGAGGTCCCGTTCCTCGCCTTCGCCGTCCTGCTGCCCGTCCTCGGACGGGGCCCGCGGGTCGACGTGCTCGGTGTCTCGCTCTCGCACGAGGGGCTGTGGGCGGGCTGGAACATCGCCGCCAAGGGCACCCTCGGGGTCCTCGCCGCCATCATCCTCTCCTCGTCGACGCCGGTGGCCGAGCTGCTCCGGGGCGTCGAGCGGCTCAAGGCGCCCCGGGTGATGGTGGCCATCACCGGGTTCATGATCCGCTACCTCGACGTCGTCGTCGGCGAGGCGTCCCGCATGCGGATCGCCCGGGTGTCGCGGGGCGACGATCCCCGCTGGATCTGGCAGGCGCGGGCCACGGCGGCCACCGGCGGCACGCTGTTCGTCCGGTCCTACGAGCGGGGCGAGCGGGTCCACCTGGCGATGCTGGCCCGGGGCTACGAGGGCTCGATGCCCGAGGTGCACCACCACCACGCCGCGCCCCGCGCCCACCTCCTGGCCGCCGTGGTGCCGGCGGTGCACGTGGCCATCGCCGTCGCCGCCCTGCTCCGATGACCGCCGGCCTGCGCGTCCGCGACCTGCGCTACGCCTACCCCGACGGCCGTCGGGCCCTCGATGGTGTCGACCTCGTCGTCGAGCCGGGTGAGCGGGTGGCGGTGCTCGGGCCCAACGGCGCCGGCAAGACCACGCTGGTCCTGCATCTCAACGGCACCCTCCGGGCCGAGAGCGGCACCGTGGCCATCGGCGGCGTGCTCATCGAGAAGGCGACGCTGAAGGAGATCCGCCGCCGGGTCGGCCTCGTCTTCCAGGACCCCGACGACCAGCTGTTCATGCCCACCGTCTACGACGACGTGGCCTTCGGGCCGGCCAACCTCGGTCTCCGCCACGCCGCGCTCACCGAGCGGGTCGACGCCGCCCTGGCCGCCGTCGGCCTGCCGGGCCTGGGCGATCGGGCGCCGCACCACCTCTCGCTGGGCCAGAAGCGCCGGGCCGCGGTCGCCACCGTGCTGGCCATGGAGCCCGACGTCCTCGTCCTCGACGAGCCCACCGCCAACCTCGACCCGGCCGCCCGCCGCGAGCTGGCGACGGTGCTCACCACGCTCGACCTCACCACGCTGGTCGTCACCCACGACCTGCCCTACGCCCTCGAGCTCTGCCCCCGCTCGGTGATCCTGGCCGAGGGCCGGATGGTCGCCGACGGCCCCACCCGCGACCTGCTGGCCGACACCGCCCTGCTCGCCGCCCACCGCCTCGAGCTCCCCTTCGGCTTCGACCCCTCGACGGTCCGCTCGTGAGCGTCGAGCCGCCGGACCAGGTCGCCCTGCGGGGCTGGGCCGGGTCGCCCGTCGCCGGGGCGACGGTGACAGAGGTGACGGTCGACGGCGACCGGCTCCGGCAACGGCCCCACCACCGGCTGGCGCACCATCTGAGCCGAACTCGGGGGGAGATGTGCCCCCACAGGGGCACATCTCCCCCCGAGTTCGCACGGGAGTGGGGTGGGCCGGCGGGTGGTCAGGCGCCGGCGAGGGCGCGGCCGACGAGGTAGACGCCGCCGAGGACGACGAACACGGCGGTGACCAGGGGCAGGTTGACGGCGATGCTGGTCATCCGGGGGCGGGAGCCGCGGGCCAGCAGGGGGGCGATGCGATGCCGCAGCCGCTCGAGGAGCAGCCCGGCCCCGACGAGGACGGCGGCCAGCCCGGCGCCGTAGGCGACGATCAGCAGCAGCCCGAACCAGGCCCGGTCGATGGCGATCGAGCCCAGCAGCACGACGAGCGCCGACGGGCTGGGCACCAGCCCTCCGGCGAACCCCATCGCCATCATGTTCCGAGCCCGCATCGATGGCCCCAGCTCCGGCATCGCCGCCGGCTCCTCGTCGTGGTGGTGCTCGTGCTGGGGCACGGTCGTCGGGGGTGCGCTCACGATCGTCGCCCCGGCCGCCAGCCCGTGATCGTGATCGGCCTCGTGCGAGTGGTCGTGGTCGTGGTCGTGCCCGTGGTCGTGCGAGTGGTCGTGACCGTGGGAGTGGGTGTGGCCACCGAGGCCGTGGTGATGGTGGTGGGTGCTGGCGCCGGGGCCGAGGGTCGGGAAGATCCGCCGGAACTGGACCGCCCGCCGGAGGAGCACCACGCCGATGGCCGCCACCAGCAGGCCGCTGACCGTGCCCAGGTACGGGTACAGCCGCTCGGGCGCCAGCTGGGAGTTGCTGACCACCAGGGCCAGGGCGAACACACCTCCGGTGTGGGTGAGGGCCACCGTCGCGCCCAGCAGCAGGGCCTGGCGCCGGGTCCCCTGCTCGCCCACGAGGTAGGCGGCCATCACCGTCTTGCCGTGCCCCGGGGCGAGGGCGTGGAAGGCGCCCAGCACGAAGCTGACGAGCAGGGCGAACAGGGCGAACGGCACCGTCAGCTTCCGCTCCGACACCAGCTCGGTGAGGCGGTCGGCGCCCGGCAGCGGGAGCCCGCGGGCCTCGTCGTCGAGGTCGGGGGCGGCCGGACCACCGGGCACCACCGAGACCGTCGCCTCGAGCTCGCGCAGGGGCGAGCCGAGCCGGTCCTCCGGGTAGGCCCGCAGCCGATCGCTGAGGCTGTCCCGCTCGACGTCGGTCTCCACGACCGTCGTCCGGTCGCCGATCCCGATGATCTCTCGCCACCCGAGCACGTCGGCGAAGCCGTCGTCCCGGAAGGTGACGGTCGTGCGCCGGTCGATCTCGGCGTAGGCGCCCGTCAGCCGACACCCGAGACGCTGGGTCTCGAGCCCGGCCTGGCCGGCGGGGAAGGCCAGATCGGTCTCGGCCACCGCGAGGGCGACGGATCGCCCGTCGACCGTGACGGACAGGTCGTCCGCCAGGTCCTCGCAGGCGGACGCGGCGTAGGCCCGGCGCTCGGCCGGTTGCAGCTCGTCGTCGCCGTCGGTGTCGATGTCCGAGCGCGCCTGGAGGGTCGGCACCTCGGCCCGGTCGACGATGTAGTCGACGACGATCCCGTCCGGCCCGACGAGCAGGGCGGCCGACGTGTTGGTGGTGAAGTTGCCCAGCGGGTGGGCGCCGGCGGCGCTGCCCCAGAGCACGACGACGGCGACGCCTGCGCCCAGCCCCACCACGGCGCGCCGGAGGCGCTGGCGGGTGACGGCGATCGGGTGTGTCGGAGCCGGACGGCACGCCACGGTCGCCTCCCTCGGGCTGGACGACGGCGGGGGTTCGGCGGCCGCACCCGTCCGGATTGGCCGCCGGACGATCAGCGCCGGTACTCCTGGACCTCGACGATCCAAGGCCCGTCGGTGGCCTGGACCCGGAGCCGGTACGACCCGGCCGGGTTGACGAGGATCCGGGTCCCGGCGCACGACGCCCGGCACTCGAGGTCGGCGTAGCCGGCGCTGGCGTCGGGGTCGTCGACGTCGTCGAGGAACACGATCATCTGCTCGGCGTCGCTCCGGAACACCAGGCGGGTGTCGACCCCGGAGGTGCCGAACGATCCGCCGGTCGCCCCGCAGTTGCCGTCGAGGGCGCCGACGGTGACCCACGATCCGCCGTCGCCCGAGGGCCCGTCGACCTCGGCCGACTGGCGCTGCGGCGGCCCGGTGGGGGAGCAGGGCTGGGGGGTCACCGGTCCCTGGGCCCCGGGCGGGAGGGTGACGGGCGGGGACTGGGCCTGGCTCTCGTCGATCACGCCGCCCTGGTCGAGGTTGGCGCCCTCGCCGCCGCCGGGCGGGTCGTCCTCGACGGTCTCCTCGGCCGCCGGCGAGTCGTCCGCCGCCGCCCCCGGATCGTCGGCCGGGGCGTCCGTGGCCGGGGGCGCGGTCGTCGGCGCCGGGACGGTGGTCCCGTCGACCGTCTCCTGGTCAGGAGCATCGTCGGAGCCGTCCGAGCCGTCGTCGGAGCCGGCGACCGTCGTCGTCGGTCGATCGGCGGCCGCGTCCCGGGTCGCGTCGGCGTCGTCGTCGCCCCCGAGGAGGGCCATGGCGGCGGCCACCAGCAGGACCACCAGGACGGCGGCACCGCCGGCGGCGAGCCACCGGTTCCGTCCGGTGAGATCAGGGAGCTTCATGGGGCCTCCGCCCGTCGTCGGGCGCTGGGGTGAACGGTCGGGGCGGGTCGCTCGTGAGTACCGTGCCCCAGCCATGGGACTTCGTCGCCTGGGGCGCCTTGGACTGCAATCGATCGTGATCGGCCTCGTCCTGGTGGCCGCGGCGGGGTGTTCGGACGACGGTGGGGACGACGACGGGGCGGCGGCCACGACCGCCACGACGGCCGCGGAGACGACCACCACGGCGCCCCCGCCGGGCGAGGGCCCGACCCCGCAACCCACCCTGCGCGACGCCGTCGAGCTGCTGCTCGCCGCCGAGCGCGCCGCCGATCCGGCCGCCTCGTACCGGCTCCTGGGCGAGGAGCTGCGGGGCGTCTACCGGGACGTGGCCGAGTGGACGGTGCGCCGCACCCAGCTCCCGCCGCCCACCGGCTTCGAGATCGAGGACGGCGACGAGGAGGACACGGTGACGGCGATCGTCACCCACGAGCCCGGCCTCGATCCCTTCATCGGGCTGAGCCCGGCCCGCGAGCGCCAGACCTTCGCCGGCGTCGAGGAGGGTGGCGGCTGGCTGGTGGCGGCCGAGGCCGAGGTCGAGATCCTGTTCCCCGACGACGCCCTCGCCACCACCGCGGTGACCGACTGGGCCACCGCCGTGCAGACCTGCGACCAGGACGCGGCCGACGCCCTCCAGGGGATCGACGCCATCTTCGGGAGCAGCGTCGGGGCCGGCGAGCTGTGCGGCTCCGAGGGCGTGGTCACCGCCGAGACCCCCGAGCGGCTCCTGGGCGGGCCCGAGTCGGCCGACCTCATCGCCCAGTACTCGACCGATGCCATCGACTGGGCCCGCGCCGTGCCCGTCACCGGGCCCGTCAGCCCGTTCTTCGTGATCGTGGCCCCGATCGGCGAGACCTGGTCGGTCATCGGCGTCTACGACTGAACGCCCATCCGGGGACGACCACGAGGTGCCTGGCACCTCGTGGGCCGTCGACCCGGGGCGGCGTCCCCGGAAATTCCAATCCCCCGTTCGCCACGCCCCGAAGCAGTCGTGAACGAGTGGGGGTCCGCACCTGGGCTCCACGGCGAAACGGAGTACACGTGCGCACGAGAAGGCTCCTGGCGACTGGTGTCGCCCTGTCCCTGGCCGGCTTGGGCGTCGCCGCCGTGCCGGGGACGCCCGCCGGTGCGTCGTCGCACCGTGAGGCCCCGCTGATCGCCGCCGACCCGGTGGCCGACAACACCGACGTCTTCATGTTCCGGGACGTGAACGACCCGACCATGGTCAACGTGGTCGCCAACTTCATCGGTCTCGAGCAGCCGGCCGCCGGACCGAACTTCCAGAAGTTCGGCGACGACGTGCTCTACGAGCTGCACTTCGACAACGACGGCGACGTCATCGACGACGTCACCTACCAGTTCCGGTTCCGGACGATCGTCGGCCGCGGCGACACCTTCCTCTACAACACGTTCACCATCGATCCCGAGACCCGGGACAACCAGAACGTGCAGCAGGTGTACTCGGTGCGCAAGATCGAGGACGGCGTCTCCACCGTGCTCGCCACCGACGTCCCGACCCCGCCGGTGAACATCGGCCCCCGCTCGACGCCGGACTACAACGACTACGTCGAGCCGACCGTCGCCGACCTGCCCGGCGGTGGCCAGGTCTTCGCCGGCCAGCGCGACGACTCGTTCTTCGTCGACCTCGGCTCGGTGTTCGACCTGCTCGGCCTCCGCCCGATCAACAGCGCCCACGTGGCCCCGCTGCCCGACGCCCCCGGCGTCGACGGCCTGGCCGGCAAGAACGTCCACAGCATCGTCCTCCAGGTCCCGATCACCGAGATCTCGAAGAACGGCGACGTCCCGACCGATGGCGCCGACCCCGACTCGGTCGTGGGGCTCTACGCCTCCAGCTCCCGCCAGCGGGTCCGGGTCCTCTCGGCCCGGGGCACCGCCCCCCGCAACCTCGGGCAGTACGTCCAGGTCAGCCGGCTCGGCATCCCGCTGGTCAACGAGGTCCTGATCCCGCTCGGTCGCAAGGACCGCTGGAACGGCACGGCGCCCAAGGACGACGCCCAGTTCTTCGACGTGATCCTCGACCCCGAGCCGACCCGCCTGCTGCCGGTCGTCTACCCGGCGGTCTTCAACGACGGCAACACGCCGGACGGCGGCGCCGACAACCGGCCCGACCTGATCCAGCTCCTCACCGGCCAGGTGATCGGCCTCAGCGCCGAGGACGCCCTGCCGCCGGCCGACCTGCTCCGGCTCAACCTGGCCGTCGCCCCGGTCCAGGGGACGCCGAGCAACTCGATGGGCGCCCTCGACGCCGATCCCGGGGGCTTCCCCAACGGCCGCCGCCTGACCGACGACGTCACCGACATCGAGCTGCGGGTGCTGGCCGGTGAGCTCCTCGACGACGACGGCACCATCGACGGCACCGCCATCCCGTACTCCGCCCTCAGCGACGGCGTCCAGGAGAACGACCGGCCCGAGCTGCCCACCTTCCCCTACGTCGGGGACCCGGTGGCCGGCTACGACCAGCCGCCGACGGGGTGATGTCCTGAGGCTCCGCCGACGGCTCGTCGGCGCCGCCCTCCTGGCCTGCGTCCTGGTCGCCCCCACTGCGTGCAGTGGGGGCGACGACGCGCCCGGGGCGGCCGCCGCCGACCTGCCCTTCATCGAGGTCGAGGCCGACAGCGCGTCGCCGACCGACCGGGCCATCGCCACGGCCCAGGCCGCCCTGCGCGCCGACCCCGAGGACACCAACGCCCAGCTCGACCTGGCGCTGGCGTTCGTCCAGAAGGCCCGCGAGACCGCCGACCCGGTGCTCTACACCGGCGCCGACACGCTGCTGGCGATGGTGGCCGAGGACGCTCCCGACGACGTCCGGGTCCTGACCGCCCAGGGGAGCCTGGCCCTCTCGCGGCACGAGTTCGCCGACGCCCTCGACCTCGGCCAGCGGGCCCTGGCGGCGGCCCCGGGCAACGAGACGGCCTACGGCGTCCTCGTCGACGCCCTCAACGAGCTGGGCCGCTACGACGAGGCCCTCGAGGCCACCCAGGCCATGGCCGACGTGCGACCGGGGCTGGCCGCCCTGTCGCGGGTGTCCTACGCCCGCGAGCTGCGGGGCGACCTCGACGGCGCCATCGAGGCCATGACCCAGGCGGCCACGGCCGGGTCGGGGACCGGAGGCGAGAACCTGGCCTTCACCCAGGCCCTGCTGGGCAACCTGCTGCTGACCCGGGGCGACGTGCGCCAGGCCGAGCGCCAGTACGACCTGGCCCTCGCCACCTTTCCTGCGCTGCCGGCGGCCGAGGCGGGGCGGGCCCGCCTCCTCGTCGCCCAGGAGCGCTACGACGAGGCCGCCGACGTGCTCGCCGGGCTGGTCGAGCGTCAGCCCCTGATCGAGTACGCCATCGCCCACGGCGACGCCCTGGCCGCGGCCGGCCGGTCCGACGAGGCCGACGACGCCTACGGCCTGGTCGAGGGGATCGCCGCCCTCCAGGAGGCGAACGGCGTCCAGATCGATGTCGACCTCGCCCTCTTCGACGCCGAGCAGGACCCCGGTGACGAGGCTGTGGCGCAGGCCCGCCGGGGTCTCGAGCAG
>DATHEV010000007.1:0-2630 GCA_035318405.1 Iamia sp. | reverse complement strand
CCGGCTTGGGCCCGTCGAGCCGGACCCCGGTGCGGGCACAGTGGCTCTGCACGACCCACGCCGCCGCGAACAGGGCGTCGACGTCGGCGGCGGTGAAGAACTCGGGGGCGGCATGGGGGCCCTCGAGCACACCGATCCGCCACGACCGCTCGATGCGGGGCCAGCCGCGGGAGACGACCGACGACGGTCGCAGCGCAGGTGCGACGGCCGAGCCGACGGCCACCCGATCGCCGGCGGCCAGTGTCCGCCCCTCGTGCCCGCCGAAGCGGCCGAGGGTGAAGGTGGCCCGGCTGCCCAGGACCTCGGGGACGTCGAGCCCACCCCGCACGCCCAGGTAGGTCCGCAGCCCGGCCCCGGCGAGCCGCCCCAGCCGCAGGACCTGGCCGGCGCGCACCTCGAACGGCTGCCACCACGCCACCGGGCGCCCGTCGAGGTCGGCGTCCATGATCGCCCCGCCGATGCAGACCACGACGTCGTCGTCGAACCGCACGGAGGGGCCGGTGGCCGTGCACTCGAGCAGGGCGGCGTCGGACCGGTTGCCCAGCGAACGGGTGACGAGCCGGGCCGAGAGGTCGTCCATCGGACCGCTCGGCGGGACCCCGACCATCCAGTACCCGACCCGGCCCGGGTGGTCCTGGACCGTGGTGAAGCTGCCCGGCTCCAGGACCTCGAGTGTGGTCATCGGGCGAGGTAGGCGCGCCAGCCACCGTGGGCGGTGATGTCGGGGGCGCCGTCGATGGCCACGGGCTCGCACGTGAACCCGCTGACGGTCGTGCCGTCGGCCAGCACGACCGACCCGATGGCGAGGGGAGCGGGCACCTCGGCCACGAACGACCCGAACCCGGCGGCGCCGAGGGCCCACACCTCGACCTCCAGCGGCGCGCCCCCCGAGGCCACCCGGAACATCCCCGGCTTGGGCGGGTCGGTCGGGAGGGCAACCATCCGGTAGTCGGGCGCGGTGGCCGTCCGGGCCACGAGACGAGCGCGTCGGTCGGTCAGCTGGTGGTTGAGAGGCTGGCCCTCCAGGTGGGCACCGCACACGGCCAGCAGCACCTCGTCGGAGGGGCGGTCATCAGAGGTCGCCGGCGCGGGCTGGCCGGCGATCACCGCGCCGACGGCCCACACGGCCCGGTCGGATCCCGCCGGCCCGAACACGGTGACCCCGAAGGGCCGGCCGTCGGGCTTGGTCCCGGCCGGGACGGCGGCGGCGCACCAGTCGACCAGGTTGCAGCCGTTGGTGAACCGGCCGAGAGCGGCGTTGGCGCCGATCGGGTCGGCCGCCACCTCGGCGATCGTCGGGTGGGACGGGGTCGTGGGCATCACCACTGCATCGACCTCCGACCACACCGTCGCGGCGGCGTGCGACAGCTCGGCCAGGCGCTCGACGTCGCGCAGGTAGGCCGACGCCGTCAGCTTCCCGGCGGCGGTGATCAGGGGGCCCACCACCGGGTCGACCTCGTCGGGATGGGCGTCGACGAACGCCCCCACGGCGGCGTGCCGCTCGGCCACGAGGGCGCCGCCGTAGAGCAGGTCGCCGGCGGCGAGATAGGCGTCGAGGTCGACCTCGACCACCTCGTAGCCGTAGCCGGCCAGGTCGAGGGCGGTCCAGGCGGCGAGGGTCTCCCCGTCGCACCACCGCTCGACGACCGCGGTGCCGGGCACACCGAGCCGCCGGACCGGCGACGCCGCACTGGAGGGGCATGGACCGCCGGCCGCCTCGACGGCCAGCGCGGCGGTGGCCACGTCGCGGGCGAAGACCGACACGCAGTCGAACGAGCGGCAGGCCGGCACCACGCCGGTGGTCGGCAGCCAGCCCTTGGTCGGCTTGAGCCCGACGATCCCGCAGAAGGCGGCCGGCACCCGCCCCGAGCCGGCGGTGTCGGTGCCGAGGGCGATGTCGGCCTCGCCGGTCGCCACGGCCACGGCCGAGCCGCTGGACGAGCCGCCGCTGACGGAGCCCGGGGCGAGCGGGCTCTCGAGGGCGCCGTGGGGGCTCCGGGTGCCGACCAGGCCGGTGGCGAACTGGTCGAGGGCGGTCTTGCCCGCCACCACCGCACCGGCTGCCTCCAGCCGGGTCACGACCGCGGCCGAGACCTCGGGCCCGAAGGCGTAGGCCGGGCACCCAGCCGTGGCGGGCATTCCAGCCACGTCGATGTTGTCCTTGACCGCGAGACGGAGGCCGGCGAGCGGCAGGGCGGGATCGACCAGGGCGGCCTCGGCGGCGACGTCCGATGGGTCGCGCCGGGTGATCCAGGGCGTCATCGGGTGATGACCATGCGCACCGGCGTCGGATCGAAGCCGTTGCAGGGGTTGTTGACCTGCGGGCAGTTGGACACGACGACCAGCACGTCGCGCTCGGCCCGCACGTCGACCCACAGGCCCGGCGCCGAGATCCCGTCGACGATCCCGAGGGTTCCGTCGGGGTCGACGGGGACGTTCATGAACCAGTTGATGTTCGACTGGAGGTCGCGGGCGCCCAGGCCGTGCAGTCCCATCTCGTGGAGGAAGTTCTCGACGCAGGCGTGCTGGGCGACGGTGTGGAAGCCGTAGCGGAGGGCGTTCGACTCCTTGGAGCAGGCGCCGCCGATGGTGTCGTGGCGGTCGACGGCGCTGCCGGTGATCGTCATCAT
>DATHEV010000006.1:0-3850 GCA_035318405.1 Iamia sp. | reverse complement strand
GGTGGAGACCTCGTCGTGATCGCGTCGATCCTCGCCCTCGACCCGCTGTTGGTCGACGACCTCACCGCCGGCGACGTGCTCGTCGTCGTGGTGAAGGCCGTGCTGGCCCTCGTCCTGCTCCTCGTCTCCGTGCTCTTCATGGTCTGGTTCGAGCGCAAGGCCATCTCCGACCTCCAGAACCGCATCGGCCCCAACCGGGCCGGACCCTTCGGCCTGTTCCAGACCGTGGCCGACGGGCTCAAGTTCTTCATGAAGGAGGACTCGCTGCCCGACCGGGCCGACAAGCGGGTCTTCATCCTGGCGCCGTACCTGACGGCGATCCCGGCCTTCCTGGTCTTCGCCGTGATCCCCATCGGGGGCGACTTCACCGACGGCAAGCGGGGCGAGATCACGGTCTTCGGCCACCAGACGCTGATGCAGCTGGCCGACCCGCCCGTCGGCGTCCTGTTCATCCTGGCCATGTCCAGCGTCGCCGTGTACGGGATCATGCTGGCGGGCTGGTCGTCGGGCTCGAAGTACCCGCTGCTCGGCTCGGTCCGGGCCTCGGCCCAGATGGTCTCCTACGAGGCCGCCCTCGGCCTGTCGGTCGTCACCGTCGTCCTCGTCTCGGGCACGCTCAGCACCAACGGCATCGTCGACTCGCAGGCATCGTCGTGGTGGCCGTTCCTCGACTGGAACATCGTCACCACCGGCGTGGTGCCCTTCATCATCTTCCTGATCGCGGCCACGGCCGAGCTCAACCGGCCGCCCTTCGACCTGGTCGAGGCCGAGCAGGAGCTCGTCGGCGGCTTCAACACCGAGTACTCCTCGTTCCGCTTCGCCCTGTTCTTCCTGGCCGAGTTCATGAACACGGTCACCATGTCGGCGATCATCGTGACCCTGTTCCTGGGGGGCCCGAACGGCCCGGTGCCCATCGGCCCCGGCTGGATCTGGGGCACCATCTGGTTCTCGGCGAAGCTCTTCGGCTTCCTCTTCATGTTCGTCTGGTTCCGGGCCACCCTGCCCCGGGTCCGCTACGACCAGCTGATGATGCTGGGCTGGAAGGTCCTCATCCCCCTGGCGCTGGGCTGGTTCCTCCTCATCACCGCCTTCCGGGTCGGCGACGACGAGGGCTGGAACCCGTTCCTGGTCGCCGGCGCCGGCGTGGTCGTCATGGCCATCGGCTACGGCCTGCTGCAAGCCGCCCAGTGGTCGGCCCGGCGCAACCGCGAGCTCGAAGGAGAGGTGGGCATCTGATGGGCTACCTCGGAGGCTTCCTGGTCACCCTGCGGCAGATGGGGAAGAAGCAGCGGACCACGCGCGAGTACGTCAAGGACGAGGGCGGCAAACGCGACAAGCCGGCCCGTCTGCACGGCCGCCACGTCCTCAACCGCTACGAGGACGGGATGGAGAAGTGCATCGGGTGCGAGCTGTGCGCCGGGGTGTGCCCGGCCCGCTGCATCTACGTGCGCGGCGCCGACAACCCGCCCGACGATCCGGTCAGCCCCGGCGAGCGCTACGGCTTCGTCTACGAGATCAACTACCTCCGGTGCATCCACTGCGACCTGTGCGTGGAGGCCTGCCCCACCGAGGCGATCACCGAGTCGAAGCTGTTCGAGTTCTCGTTCACCAACCGGTCCGACGGCATCTACACCAAGGCCGAGCTGCTGGTCGACGATGACGGTCTGCCCCAGCAGATGCCGTGGGAGGACTGGACCGACATCGATGTCGTGGCCCCCCTGACCTCGGCGTGGATGCGCGCCACCTCCCCCAACGGCGACGCCCGTTACGAGGGCCGCGTCGCCTGGTCGGGCGAGCTGGGCTTCGGCGTCCGCCCGCCCGAGGAGGGCCAGACCGGAGCCCCGATCCCCGCTGAGACGGCCCACCGCCCCCACGATCCTGACGGGGACCACCACTGATGGGGCGCACCGGGGTCAACCCCGTCACCCTCCTGGTCGCCGCCGCCGGAACCGTCCTCGTCATCCTCGGCACCTGGCTGATCGGCGTCGAGCCCACGGTCTTCGGGGCCGCCGGCGCCATCGTCCTGGGGGGCGCCGCCGGTGTGGTGCTCAACCGCAACCCGGTGCACGCCGCCCTGTCGCTGGTGGCCACCCTGTTCGGCATCGCCGTGCTCTTCGTGGCCATGGAGGCCAACTTCCTGGCCGCCGTCCAGGTCATCGTCTACGCCGGCGCCATCGTCGTGCTGTTCCTGTTCGTGATCATGCTCCTGGGCGTCGACTCGGCCGACGACCTCGACACCGACCCGCTCGTCGGCCAGCGCCCGGTGGCGATCGTGCTCGGCGTCCTCATGGCCGCCGGCCTGGTGGCCGTGGTGGTCACCAGCACCATCACCGGCGCTCCCCAGTCGGGGGCCGGCTGGGTGCGCGACGGCGACGACATCTCGCAGATCGGCCGCCTCCTCTTCTCCGACCACCTCTTCGCCTTCGAGATCACCTCGCTGCTGCTGGTGATCGCCGTGGTCGGAGCCGTGGTCCTGGCCCGCACGGCCAAGGGCGTCCAGATCGACCAGGACGAGCCCGTCGCCAGCCTGCCGGGCGACCCGATCCTCGTCGACGAGGACGGGGAGTCGTGATGCTGGCCGCCGCCGTCTCGCCCGGCTGGTACCTCTCGCTGGCCGCCGTCCTCTTCTCGGTCGGTGCCGTCGGCGTGATGGTCCGCCGCAACCCGCTGGTGATGTTCATGTGCGTCGAGCTGATGCTCAACGCCGTCAACCTCACCTTCGTCACCTTCGCCCGCGACCTCGACGACGTGGGTGGCCAGGTGGTCGTCTTCTTCGTGCTGGTCGTGGCGGCCGCCGAGGTCGTGATCGGTCTCGGGATCATCGTCTCCATCCTCCGGCGCCGGCCCTCGGCCACCGCCGACGACGCCTCGCTGCTCAGGGGCTGACGCCGCATGCTCGATCTGACCTGGCTCATCCCTGCGCTGCCCCTGGCCGGCTTCCTGGTGCTCGTCGTCCTGGGCAAGCGCCTGGGCGAGCCGCTGGCCGGCTGGCTGGCCACCGCCGCCGTGGGCGGCTCGTTCGTCGCCAGCGTCGTCGTCTTCGCCGGCCTGGTCGGCGAGCCCTCCGAGTCACGGGCGTTCAGCCAGGTGCTGTTCGAGTGGGTGCCGGCCGGTGGCTTCTCGGTCGACGTCGGCTTCCTGGCCGACCCGCTGTCGATGACGATGTGCCTGTTCATCACGGGCATCGCCACCCTGATCCACCTGTACGCCATCGGCTACATGCACGGCGATCCCCGGTTCAGCAAGTTCTTCCTGTACCTGAACCTGTTCGTCTTCTCGATGCTGATGCTCGTGCTGGGCGACAACCTGCTCATCACCTTCCTGGGGTGGGAGGGCGTCGGCGCCTGCTCGTACTTCCTCATCAGCTTCTGGCACGAGTCCGACGCCAACGCCTCGGCCGGCAAGAAGGCCTTCGTCACCAACCGCATCGGTGACTGGGGCTACATGGTCGCCATGTTCCTCACGTTCACCGCGCTGGGGTCCATCCAGTACACCGACATCATCGAGGGGGCCGGCGGGCTGGCCGCCAGCACGGCCACCGCCATCGCCCTGCTGCTCCTCGTCGGCGCCGCCGGCAAGTCGGCCCAGATCCCCCTGTTCGTCTGGCTGCCCGACGCCATGGCCGGCCCCACGCCGGTCTCGGCCCTGATCCACGCTGCCACCATGGTGACCTCGGGCGTCTACCTGCTGACCCGGATGAGCCCGGTCCTCGCCGCCGCCGACGACTGGGTCACGACGGTGATCGCGGTGATCGGCGTCCTGACCGCCCTGGTGGCCGCCACCATCGCCGTGGGCCAGACCGACATCAAGAAGGTGCTGGCCTACTCCACCATCTCGCAGCTGGGCTACA
>DATHEV010000005.1:0-2305 GCA_035318405.1 Iamia sp. | reverse complement strand
AGGTGCCAACTGCCGACCCGGGACCGACAGCCGGCGGCCGAACTGTGCCGCGCACGCCGGCCCGCCCGAAGGGCCCCCCCAGTGCGCAGCAGAGTTCGGCCCCCCGGCGGCGCACCACGGCAGACGCAACGGCGAGACGGTCGAGCAGACGGTGAACCCACACTCGAGGCGCAAGCCGAAGGCAGCTACGGCAGAACCCGGTCCAACCGCAGCCCGAGCGCGTCGCGGGTGACCTCCATGGCGAAGGCGAAGCGGTCCACCGCGGTGGCGAGCTCGATGTCCGTGGGGTCGACGTGGCCGGGGGGGAGGGTGAGGGTGCGGGCGGCCTCGGCGGACGAGGCCACCACCTGGGCCACGGCGGCCGGGTCCGGGTCGAGACCGAGGCGGACGGCCTCGATGTGCTCGGCGGTGGCGACGTCGTCGGCGCCCGGACGGTCGGGACGATCGTCGAAGCGCCCGGTGATGACGTAGGTCGGCGCCCCGAGCCCGGAGGCGGAGACCGCAGCCGCCGTGGCCGAGGCGCACACCAGCGAGGCGGCCCACAGTCGGTCGGCCGCGCCCGCCGCCACCACGCCCTGGGTGCCGGCCGAGGTGCGCTGGACCACGAGTCGGCCGTCGAGATCGGCGGCCGCGGCCAGGGCCGGCGAGTTGGACAGGGCGAACCCCTCGGGGCGCCGACCGCCCAGCTCGCCCATGGCCACGGTGCCCGGGTGGGCGGCCACGAAGGCGAGGGCGTCGTCGACCCCGGCCACGAGGTAGATGGCCCGGGCCCCGGCGCCGAAGGCGTAGGCCGCGGTGGAGAAGGCCCGGATCACGTCGACGGCCACCACCGCCCCCGTCACCCCGACCACCTCGGGCGTGCTCACGTACCTGGCCCCGCCGTCCGCGCTCACAGCAGCCAACCTACGACGCCGGTACCGTCCGGCGATGGCCGAATGCACTCACCTCGACACGATCACCGGTGCGCCGCCGAGCGACGACGGCTGCACCGACTGCCTGCGCGCCGGCGGGCGCTGGGTCCACCTCCGGCGCTGCGCCCAGTGCGGCCACGTCGGCTGCTGCGACTCGTCGCCGAGCAAGCACGCCACCGCCCACCACGCCTCGTCCGGCCACGCCCTCATCCAGTCCTTCGAGCCGGGCGAGGACTGGTACTGGTGCTTCGAGGACGAGGTCGGCTTCGAGATCGGGGACGAGCCGCCGAGCCCCTCGCACCCGTGAGCGCCACCGCCCCGCCGAGCGTCGACGAGCTGCGGGCCGAGGCCACTGCCTTCCTCGACGGTCACGCCGAGCGTCGCTCGACCGAGCGGCCCTTCGTGTGGGGCGAGGGCGACGACGACGTCACCATCGTCGAGGACCAGCCGCCGGAGGAGGAGCAGGCCGCCCTGGCCGCGGCCCAGGCGTGGGCCCGCACCCGCTGGGACGCCGGCTTCGGCTGGCTCGACGGCCCGGTCGATCTCGGTGGCCGGGGGCTCACCCGGGGCCACGTCCAGGCCTACCGGTCGCTCGAGGCCGGTTACGTCCTGCCGTCGCAGTCGATCTTCACCATCGGGCTGGGGATGGTCGCCCCGACGCTCGCCGTCCACGGGTCGGACGCCATCCGCCGGCAGTACCTCCCCGGGCTCCACCGGGGCAACGTGATCGCCTGCCAGCTCTTCAGCGAGCCCGGGGCCGGGTCCGACCTGGCCGCGGTGGCGTGCCGGGCCGAGCGCGACGGCGACAAGTGGGTCCTGACCGGGCAGAAGGTGTGGACGTCGAACGCCCACCTGGCCCACGTGGGCGAGGCCATCTGTCGCAGCGACCCGACCCAGCCCAAGCACAAGGGCATGACCGCCTTCGTCGTCCCCATGGACGCCCCCGGTGTCACCGTCCGCCCGCTCCGGCAGATGTCCGGCGGCGCTGGCTTCAACGAGGTCTTCCTCGACGGGGTCCGCGTCCGAGACGACCACCGGCTGGGCGACATCGGCGAGGGTTGGGGCGTGGCCCTCACCACCCTGCTCAACGAGCGGGCCTCACTCGGCGGCGGGGGCATGGGCCTGGGCCGGGGGCCGGGGCCGTTCGAGCGGCTCGTCGCCCTGCTCCGGCACGTCGACGGCACCGGCGACCCCGTGCTGCGGGACCGCCTCGCCGCCCTCTACGCCACCCACAAGACGCTCGAGTGGACCGCCCGCCGGGGCCGGGACACCGCCGGCGACGGCCGGCCCGGGCCCGAGATGTCCGTGCTCAAGCTGGCCGGCACCCGCCACCTCAGCGCCATCAGCGCCTTCGTCTCGGCCGCCCTCGGACCGGCCCTGCTGGCCGACACCGG
>DATHEV010000004.1:0-3454 GCA_035318405.1 Iamia sp. | reverse complement strand
CCCGAGGAGCCCTTCGACCTCGACGACGTGTGCGCCGCCCTGGTGCGCCGGCACGAGTCGGGCCGCTTCGCCTCGATCGTCGTGGTCGCCGAGGGGGCGGTGCCGGTCGAGGGCTCGTTCACCCTGCCCGAGCCGGGGGTCGACGAGTTCGGCCACCAGCGCCTCGGGGGCATCGCCCACCTGCTCCAGCCCGAGATCGAGGCCCGCACCGGGTTCGAGACCAAGGTCGTGGTGCTGGGCTACCTCCAGCGGGGCGGCACGCCCACCCCGGCCGATCGGGTGCTGGCCACCCGCTTCGGCGTGGCCGCGGCGGAGGCGGCCGCCGACGAGGACTGGGGGACCATGGTGGCCATCCGGGCCGGGCACATCATCCGGGTGCCGCTGGCCGAGGCCGTGGCCGAGCCCAAGGTCGTGGCCCCCGACATCCACGACGTGGGGAAGATCTTCTTCGCCTGACGGGGGACGGGGGACGGCTCAGCCCGGGTCGAGGCCGGCGTAGTCCCCGGCGGTGACCGTGTCGAGGTCGCCCCGGTTGACGGTGGGGGCGGGCACGCCCTCGCCGCCGACGAGGAACCGCACCTGCTCGACCCCGTTGAGGTCGGTCAGGGTCAGCACCACCTGGGCGTAGGCGAGGAGGGCACCCGGCTGGACGAGGGTCTCCCACTCGTCGCTCAGGTCGACGGCGACGAGATCCCCGTCCTGGACCACGTCGCTGGTGGTCGTGCCGACCGGGATGCTGGTCGACAGCCCCGCCTCCAGCTCCTCGTCGGAGGGCTGCGCCAGCAGCGCCTCGACCACCGTGCGGGGCGACTTGGCACCGGTCAGGCCGCGGGGGACGGTCGCGAGGGCGTTGGTGTCCTTCACCAGGTACACCGCCGCGGTGGCGTCGGCGTCCTCCGGCACCGTGGACGCCTCCGTGGAGGCGGTCACGTCGGCCAGGGGGCGGGGCTCGCCGTCGGTCTGGATCCCGCAGGCGGCCAGGGCCAGCAGGACGCCGACCAGCACGAGCCCGGTATGGCGACGGCTCACGCCCGCGCCACCGGGAGCTGGACGACGAAGCGGGCGCCGGACTCGCCGTCGGGGCGGCCCTCGACCCAGGTGCGGCCGCCGTGGAGGCGGGCGTGCTCGGCCACCAGCGCCAGGCCGAGGCCGACGCCGTCGCCCCCGCTGCTGCGCCGCCCGGCGCCGGCACCGCGGGAGAAGCGATCGAAGATGCGGTCGCGGTCCTCCTCGGGCACGCCCGGGCCCCCGTCCTCGACGGCGATCAGGACGCTGTCGCCGGCCGACTCCACCGCCACCCGGCAGGCCCCGCCGCCGTAGGCGTCGGCGTTGCCCAGCAGGTTGTCGAGGATCCGGACCAGGCGCCGCTTGTCGGCCCGCACGACCATGCCGGCCAGGTCGGCGTCGATCTCGACCGTGGGCGGGTCGTCGCTGCGGTGTTGCAGGACGGCCTGGCGCACGAGCTCGGGCAGGCGCACCTCCTCGAGCGACAGACGGGCCACGCCGGCGTCGAACCGGGAGATCTCGAGCAGGTCGTCGACGAGCTGCTGGAAGCGGGCCACGTCGGCCTCCATCAGGTCGAGGGCCGAGCGCGACGGGTCGTCGGGCATCTCCTCGCGCCGGGAGGCCAGGACCGACACCGAGGCGGCCAGGGTCATCAGGGGGCTGCGCAGCTCGTGGCTCACGTCGGAGGCGAAGCGGCCGTCGCGGTCGATGCGCTCCTCCAGGGCCTGGGCCATGTGGTTGAACGACGAGACGAGGACGTTGAGGTCGGGGTCGTCGGTGCCCTCCAGGCGGGTGTCGAGGCGGCCGCCGGCGATGGCCTCGGCGGCCAGGCCCACGTTGGCCAGGGGCCGGAGGGTGCGGCGGCTGAGCCAGTAGCCGAGCGTGCCCCCGACCAGGGTGGTGACCACCGAGGCGCCGAAGAGCGACACCGCCAGCGACCGCAGCGTGTCCTCCAGCTCCTTGAACGACACGATCTCGTAGAAGGCGGCGTCCCCGTCGTTGATGGGCACACCGAGGACGAGCTCCGGCTCGCCGTTGATGGTCACCAGCATGCGGGCGGCCTCGCCGCTCTGGACCGAACGACGCAGCTCGTCGGGGATGACGTCGCTGCCGAAGGTGGGGGCGTTGGCCAGGGGGGCCTCGCCCTCGACCTCGAGGATCGGACGCGAGCTGTTGGGGGTGTTGAGCCTGGTCAGGACCTTGGTGAGCGCCTCGGGATCGGCACCGCTGTCGACCGCCAGCTCGACCTCCCCGGCGTCGTCGCGGATCTGGCGGGTGGCGGTCGCCTCGCGCTGGTTGACCAGGTTCTCGCGGGTGAGGCCCCAGGTGGTGCCGGCCATCAGGGCCGACAGCACCGCGGTGGTGGCGGCGAAGGCGAAGGTGATGCGGGCCCGCAGGCCGAGGCGGGCCGGCAGGGCGGGCCCCAGGCGACGGATCCGTCGGCTCATGGGTGGGGTCGTGGCCTAGGTCTGGAGCTTGTAGCCCAGGCCCCGGACCGTGACCACGTGGCGGGGGTTGGCCGCGTCGGCCTCGACCTTGGTGCGCAGCCGCCGGACGTGGACGTCGACCAGGCGGCCGTCGGCGAAGTAGCCGTGGCCCCACACCCGCTCCAGCAGGACCTCACGGGACAGGACCCGGCCCGGGCTGTTGGCCAGCTCGAGGAGCAGGCGGAACTCGGTCTTGGTGAGGTGGACCTCGTCGCCGCCACGGCGCACGACGCCCTCCTCGGGCACGATCTCGAGGTCGCCGAAGCGCAGGTGGGTGGCGCCCGAGTCGGTGGTGCGCACCCGGCGGAGGAGGGCCCGGATGCGGGCCGACAGCTCCTTGGGCTGGAACGGCTTGGTCAGGTAGTCGTCGGCCCCGGCCTCGAGCCCGGCGACGATGTCGTGGGTGTCGTCGCGGGCGGTGACCATGATGATGGGCACGTCGCTCATGCGGCGGATCGAGCGGCACACCTCGAAGCCGTCGACGCCCGGCAGCATGATGTCGATCAGGACGACGTCGGTGGGCGACTGGGAGAAGCGCTCGAGGGCGTCCTCGCCGGTCTCGGCCTCGTCGACCTTCCAGCCCTCGTCCTCCAGGGCGAGCTTCACCGCGGTGCGGATGCGCTCGTCGTCTTCGACCGTCAGGATGCGGGTCGCCACCCCTGCATGGTGCCTCATGGGGGTGGGTCACGTCGTGCATGGGGGCGGTGCTGCCTCGGAGCCGAGCCGCCAGGCGAGGCGACCCAGAAGCACAGTGAGCTGCTCTCCGAGGCCCTGCCGAGGAGATGTCCGTCGCGACCCGGCCCTATCGGCGGCCCCTAGCAGGTGCGGAAGAAGGGCCGCCGGAGGCGGTCCTTCTTCGGTGGGCGTGTCGGGGGCTGTCTCTGTGGAGGGTTCGCCGGCGGTCGGGGCCGGTGGTGTGGCTTGTCGCAGCCGATCCGGGGCGGCCCGGTGGTGCTCGGCGT
>DATHEV010000003.1:0-7314 GCA_035318405.1 Iamia sp. | reverse complement strand
AGTCCACCCGCATCGGCCTGGCCGTGCTCGAGCGGCTCCGCGACCTCGACGAGGTCACCTACCTCCGCTTCGCCAGCGTCTACAAGGACTTCACCGGCGTCGACGACTTCGCCGACGAGCTCCGCTCGCTGCTCAAGGAGCCCGGCTCCGCCTCGCGGACCTGACCGGCGGCGTCGTGTTCCGATCCCGGCCGCCGGCCCCGCCCAAGGCCGCACCGCGGAGCGTCGTCGACCTCTTCGGCCGGGATGCCCAGCGGGTCGTCCTGGCGGCCGAGGCCCAGGCCCAGGCCGACGGGAGCGCAGCCGTGGAGGTCCACCACCTGCTCCTCGCCCTGACCGCGGTGACCACGCCGGTCGCCTGGACGTTCGCCACCAGGGGGCTGGACGAAGCCGTCCTCCGCGACGCCCTCGACCGGCGCGGCGGCGTGCCGTTCCCGCCGTCGGATCGTCGGGTGCCGCAGGTCCCGGACCGGGCGGCGCCCCGGGTTCCGTTCGCGCCGGACACCAAGGAGGCCATGGCCACCGCGGTGATGGCGGCGCGGCGCGGGCGCGGGACGCCCGTCCAGCCCGCCGACCTGGCCGTCGCCGCCCTCGGATCCACGTCCCCGACGATCGTCGCCGTCCTCGACGAGCTGGGACTCGACGGCACCGCGCTCGTGCAGGCTCTCGCTCAGGTCTGAGGGCGGTCGCGGAGGAGGCGCCAGAAGAGGGCGCCGTCGTGCTCGAGGAGGTGGGCCGGGCGCCAGGGGCGGGCGATCGACGGGCCGTCGGCGGCGACGATGCGGGGGGCGTGGCCGCCCACGACCATGGGGTCGAGGGTCAGGCACAGCTCGTCGACCAGGTCGGCGGCGATCAGCCCGCCGTTGAGCGTGGGCCCGCCCTCCAGCACGACGACCCGGTGGCCCCGCCGGTGGAGCTCGGCCAGCAGGGCCGCGGGATCGACGCCCCCGCCCGGACCCGCCGGCAGCTCGACCAGCTCGGCGACCGACGCCAGGGCGGTGCGTGCCGCCGCCGGCGCCGTCGGGGCGTGGGCCACGAGGGGGTGCGGCGTGGTGCCGTCGGCCTCGGCGAACAGGCGCAGGTCCGGCGGCAGCGAGAGCCGGCCCGAGACGACCACGGCCTGGGGGTGCGGGGCCTGACCCCGGGCGACCCGGTCGGCCACCAGGTCTTCGGCGGTGCGGACGGGGCCGTAGCGCTCGGCGCTGGCCGTCCCGGCCCCGACCACCACGGTGTCGGCCACGGCCCGTACGGCCCGGAACACCTCCGGGTCGCCGGCCCCGCCGATCATCCCCGAGAGGCCCTCGATGGCGGCCGCCCCGTCGGCGGTCGAGGCCATGAGGGCCACGACCCACGGCCGCCCGGTCGGCGCCGGGCGGTCGGCGGCATAGGCGGCGACCACGTCGACGTCGTCGGCGGGGTGGGGGAGCAGCTGCCGCATCCGGTCCGACCCTAGGCCCACCCTCTCCGACGATCGTTCCGTGTGCGGAAACCCACCGGACCGATGGTTCTCCGCACACGGAACGCCTCCCTCCGAGGTCATGGGCGAGCGGGGGCCGGGGCTGGCACGATGACGGCCATGGCACTCGATGGAACGGTCCGAGCGCAGCGAGGCCGCTCAGGGTGGCGGGTGGGGTCGGAGGACGTGGATCCCGACGTCCGGACCGAGCCCGCCACGGGGCTCGGACCGGCCACCCGCACTGCGTTCCGCACCTGCCCGCTCTGCGAGGCCGGATGTGGGCTGGAGGTCACCGTCGCCCGCGACGACGACGGCGTCGAACGGGTCACCCGCATCCGGGGTGATCGCGACGACGTCTTCAGCCACGGGTTCATCTGCCCCAAGGGCTCGACCCTGCGCCAGCTCCACGACGACCCCGACCGGCTCAGGACGCCGGTGGTCAAGCGGGACGGCGTCTTCGTCGAGGTCGGGTGGGACGAGGCCTTCGCCGAGGTCGAGCGGCTGCTGGGCGGGGTGATCGAGGCCCACGGGCGCGAGGCCCTCGGTGCCTACGTCGGCAACCCCAACGCCCACAACCTGGGCGCCCTCCTCTTCCTCAAGCCCGTGCTGCGGGCGCTGGGCACGACCAACCTCTTCTCGGCCAGCACGGTCGACCAGCGGCCCAAGGAGATCTCGTCGGGACTGATGTTCGGCGCCCCGCTGACGGTGCCCGTGCCCGACCTCGACCGCACCGACCACCTGCTGCTGCTCGGCGCCAACCCGGTCGAGTCCAACGGCAGCCTGGCCACGGCGCCGGACTGGCCCGGCCGGCTCGAGGCGATCCGCGAGCGGGGCGGGCGCCTCGTCGTGGTCGATCCCCGGCGCACCAAGACGGCGGCGCTGGCCGACGAGTGGGTCGCCATCCGCCCCGGCACCGACGCCCTGCTGCTGGCGGCGCTGGTCGCCACCCTGGTCGAGGAGGGCCTGGTCGATACCGGGACCGCCGGTCCCCACCTGGCCGGGGCCGACGAGGCCTGCGCCGCCGTCGCCCCCTTCACCGCCGAGGCGGTGGCCCCGGCCACCGGGATCGCCGCCGAGGACATCCGTCGCCTGGCCCGCGACCTGGCCGCCGCCCCCACCGCCGCGGTCTACGGGCGCATGGGCACCACCACCGCCGAGTTCGGCACCATCGCCTCCTGGCTGGTCGACGTGCTCAACGCCCTCACCGGCAACCTCGACCGTCCGGGCGGGGCCATGTTCACCCTCCCGGCGGCCGGCTCGCCCACCACGCGGGGCGAGCCCGGCACCGGTCGGGGCATCCGGCTCGGCCAGCGGCACAGCCGGGTGCGGGGCTTGGCCGAGTCCCTGGGCGAGCTGCCCGCCTCCGCCCTGGCCGAGGAGATCGACACGCCGGGCGAGGGCCAGATCCGGGCCATGGTCACCATCGCCGGCAACCCCGTCTGCTCGACGCCCAACAGCGACCGCCTCGACGCCGCCCTGGCGGGGCTGGACGCCATGGTCAGCGTCGACATCTACGTCAACGAGACCACCCGCCACGCCGACGTCATCCTCCCGGTGCCGAGCGCGCTGGAGAAGTCCCACTACGACCTGGCGCTCCTCCAGCTGGCGATCCGCAACGTGGCCAACTGGAGCGAGCCCGTCCTGCCCCTGGCCCCGGGCCAGCCCGACGAGTGGGAGGTCCTGGCCCGCCTGGCGCTGGCCCTCCAGGGGATGGGCGCCACCGCCGATCCCGCCCTGGTCGAGGGGCTGGTGCTCGACAGCCTGGTCTCGGCGGCCGTGGCCGACGAGCACGGTCCCGTCCACGGGCGCGACCCCGAGGAGCTCAAGGCCACCCTGGGCGTGGTGCCCGGCCCGGCCCGGGTCCTCGACCTGATGCTGCGGGTCGGGCCCTACGGCGACGCCTTCGGCACCCGCCCCGAGGGGCTCACGCTCGACCGGCTCCGCGACGCCCCCCACGGCATCGACCTCGGCCCCCTGGCGCCCCGGCTGCCCGAGGTGCTGCGCACGCCGAGCGGGAAGGTCGAGATGGCGCCCGAGCCGATCCTGGCCGACATCCCCCGGCTGGCGTCGGTGCTCGACCGACCCGTCGTCGACGGCGCCCTGCACCTGGTCGGGCGGCGCGACGTCCGCTCCAACAACTCCTGGATGCACAACGTCGAGGTGCTGGTGAAGGGCAAGGCCCGCTGCACCCTGCACGTCCACCCCGACGACGCCGTCCGGCTGGGCCTGGCCGACGGGTCCGACGCCACCGTCACCAGCCGGGTCGGGACGCTCACCGCCCCGGTCGAGGTCACCGACGCCATCCGGCCCGGCGTGGTCAGCCTCCCGCACGGCTGGGGCCACGGCGGGCCCGGCGTCCAGCTCGAGGTCGCCGGTCGCCACGCCGGCGTCAACAGCAACATCCTCACCGACGAGACCGTGGTCGACGTGGTGTCGGGCAACGCCGTCCTCAACGGCATCCCCGTCGAGGTCGCCCCCGCCTGAGGTGAGCGGGACGACGATGCGGACGCCAGCCGTCCTCGTGCTCGTCGGTGCCCTGCTCGTCGGCTGCGGTCGCGGGGGCGGGGGCGACGAGGTCGCCGCCGAGGGATCGGGGCCGACGACCTTCCCGGCCCGTCCCCCGATCGACTGCCCCGAGGTCGGGGCCGAGCCACCGGCGCCGCTCGACCCGCGGCTGCGGGCCTACACCGACGACGACCTCGCCGGCCTCGTCTCGCAGCGAGCCGCCTACGACCTCTGCGCCGTGCCCGCCGAGCACCTGTTCGACGATGCCCGCACCGTCGCCCTCTACGAGGAGCACGGCACGGTCATCCTGCCCGAGGAGGACGCCACCTGGCGGTGGCTGGTGCGCCGGTCGGAGGCGGGCCGCGCCGTGGTCGATGCGGTCCGGGGCCGGCCGGGCTACCTGAAGGCCCGGGCCACCCCCGTCGACGGGACGTACACGGTGTGGGCCACGGCCGACGCCATCCCCGGGTTCGAGGCCGAGGTCCGTGCTCGGCCCGACGCCGCGGTGCGCTTCGAGGAGGTGCGCCACGACGAGGCGGCCATGGAGCAGATCGAGGCCGAGGTCCGGTCCCGGCTGACCCCCGAGCAGGACGAGGCGGTGACCGAGGTCGACCTGGAGCCGGACCGCCTCGCCATCGCGGTCGATCGAGGCTCGCCGGTGGCGGACGAGACCGTCGAGGCCCTGGAGGGTGACGCCGGCGCGCCGGCCCGAGACGCCGACGTCGCGGTCGACGTGGTGGTGGAGGATCGGCCGGTGATGCGGAGGTGAACCCCGGCCGCGGGACCTCCTAGGCGCCGGCCTCTGCGCCCGGGCGGACCACGGCGCGGACCACCCGCAGGGCGGCGGTGATCTGCCTCAGCTGCTCGGGCGGCAGGGTGCTGGTGTACCAGCGGTCGATCAGGGCGACGTGGCCGGGCATGATCGACAGCAGCAGCTCGAGGCCGTCGGCGCTGAGGACGGCGAACGAGCCCCGGCCGTCGCTGGGGCAGGCCTGCCGGGCGACCAGGCCCCGGGCCTCGAGCCGATCGACCAGACGGGTGAGGCCGGACGAGGACAGGTTGGCCTGGGTGGCCAGATCGCTCATGCGCAGCCGAGTGCCGTCGCTGCGGCTCAGGCGGAGCAGCACCTCGAACTCCGACATCGACACCCCGGCGTCCGAGATCTGGCTGGCCAGCTGGCCAGCCAGGCCGTTGGTCACCTCGAACAGGAGGCCGGCGGCGGTGAGGCGGGGGTCGTCCAGGGCGGCGCGACGAGGATCGACCGTGGGGGCGGGAGCGGTGGGTGCGAGGTCGGCCATGGTTGAAGGCTCCTGGATGCGGCTAAGGGGGAGTGAGGCACGTCTGCGAGCCGCGCGTGGTTCGTGCACCCCATGGTAGTTGCATGTGCAACGAAAAGGGGTATAGTTGTGCCTGCAAACATCTCGACACCGAGGAGCTCGTCATGAGCGACACGACCACCGTCCCCACCCGTGAGTACAACGGCCTTCAGATCCCCGAGCCGGGGGTCTACGCCGTCGACACCAGCCACTCCGAGCTCAGCTTCTCGGTGCGCCACATGATGGTGTCGAAGGTCCGGGGCCGCTTCGGTGACGTCGAGGGCACCGTCACCATCGCCGAGGACCCGCTGGCGAGCACCGTCGAGGTCACGATCGCGACCGCCTCGATCGACACCGGCACCCCTGACCGCGATGGCCACCTCGCCAGCGCCGACTTCTTCGACGCCGAGACCTTCCCCTCCATCACCTTCCGGTCGACCCGGATCTCCGACGTCAAGGGCGACACCTTCACCCTGACCGGCGACCTGACCGTCAAGGACGTCACCCGCGAGGTGAGCTTCACCGCCACCTACAACGGCGCCGGCAAGAGCCCGTTCGGCCACGTCGTGGCCGGCTTCGAGGGCCAGGTCGAGATCGACCGGGAGGACTTCGGCCTGACCTGGAACCAGGCCCTCGAGACCGGCGGCGTCCTCGTCGGCAAGGTCGCCAAGGTCGACATCGCGGTCGAGCTGGCGGCGGCGAGCTGAGTCCCATGCAGATCCTGGCCGGCTGACGCCGATCGACCGTCCGACCGCCACCGCCTCTCGGCGGTCGGGCGCCCCGAGGGGGCCGGAGCTCCGTCCGGCCCCCTCGTCGCGCCCGTCGTCCCCAGGGCTGTGGATGGATCGGGGGACATCCACCGCGAAGTCCACCGGAATCCACAGCCTGTTCCCCTTCCGTTCCACAAGCAGGGCTTCGTAGGGTGCTGACCTGTCGACGGGGCCGCGGCGCCTCCCGGAACAGAGAGGGTGTGGGTGTTCCCACAGACGGGGACAGCGACCATGGGGGTGTTCGTGAGCACCGCAGCTGCGGGAGATTTCGCGAGCACTCCCTGACCTGGGAGTTCGCGCCGCGGCCTCCGTTGACAGCCCTGTAGTTACACTGATGTAATGAGCAGCCACGCCACATCTTGTGGTCCTCACCCCACAACGAGGGATGAGAGGCACAAGAGGTTGTGGTTCGCAGACGGTGAGGGCAGGGACGCTCTGCGCCGGATGCACCGGGATCGACCCCCAGAGCACGCCCGGCGGATGCCCCCCGCCGACCCCAGAGAATCGTAGGAGACCCTCCATGGCCTTGGCCCCCGAGCAGACCGGCATCGGCATCCGTCGCCACTTCACCCGCGCCGGGGTGCACCCCTACGACGAGGTGTCCTGGGAGACCCGCGACTCGCGCATCACCAACTGGGCCGACGGCACGGTCGCCTTCGAGCAGCTCGGCGTCGAGTTCCCCACGACCTGGTCGATGAACGCCACCAACATCGTCGCCCAGAAGTACTTCCGGGGCACCCTGGGCCTGCCCGAGCGCGAGAGCTCGCTGCGCCAGGTCATCGACCGGGTGGCCGACACCATCACCACCTGGGGCATCGAGGGCGGCTACTTCGCCGACGACGACGAGGCCGAGGCCTACCGGGCCGAGCTCAAGCACCTCCTCGTCACCCAGAAGGCGGCGTTCAACTCGCCGGTCTGGTTCAACATCGGCGTCAAGGGCGTCCCCCAGCAGGCCAGCGCCTGCTTCATCCTCTCGGTCGACGACGCCATGGACTCGATCCTCAACTGGTACCGCGAGGAGGGCGTGATCTTCAAGGGCGGCTCGGGCTCGGGGATCAACCTCTCCAACATCCGGTCGTCGATGGAGCCCCTGAAGGGTGGTGGCACGGCCAGCGGCCCGGTCAGCTTCATGCGGGGCGCCGACGCCTCGGCCGGCACCATCAAGTGCCTCCAGGCCGACACCGACCTGGTCACCGACCATGGCGTCGTCCCCATTCGGGCCGTGGCCCCGGGCTGGAAGGTCCTGACCCGGCACGGCATGAAGACGG
>DATHEV010000002.1:0-4990 GCA_035318405.1 Iamia sp. | reverse complement strand
CCTCGGCGTTCTTCGAGAAGCTCACCGCCGGCGAGCAGGTCCGCACCTTCGCCGACCTCTACGGCGCGCCCCGCGCCCGGGCCGCCGAGCTCCTGGAGGAGGTCGGCCTGGCCGATCGCGACGGGACCCGCACCGAGGACCTGTCCGGCGGGCAGAAGCAGCGTCTGTCACTCGCCTGCGCCCTGGTGCACGACCCCGAGGTCGTGTTCCTCGACGAGCCGACCGCCTCGCTCGACCCGCAGGCCCGTCGCAACCTCTGGGACCTCCTGGGCCGTCTCAACGCCAGCGGGCGGACCGTCGTCCTCACCACCCACCACATGGACGAGGCCGAGGAGCTGTGCGACCGGGTGGCGATCATGGACCACGGCCGGGTGCTGGCCCTCGACACCCCGGCCGCGCTGGTCCGCGGGCTGGGCGCGCCCGTGCGGGTCACCGTGCTGGCCGATGCCCTCCCGGTCGCCGAGGCCGAGGCGATCGACGGCGCCGACGCCGTCCACCTCGACCGCGACTCGCTCACCCTCACGACCACCCGGCCCGAGGCGGTGCTGGCCGAGCTGGCCCGGCGCGGGGCACTGGAGGGGCTCCAGGTGCACGGCGCCACGCTGGAGGACGTCTTCCTCGACCTCACCGGGCGGGAGTACCGGGCGTGAGCGAGCGCAGCGAGCGAACCATCGAGCACGGCTGTCTCTCCGTCGGCGCTCATCGGTGCCCGGCAACCGCTCGCGACGTGACGCTGACCCATGACCTGATGGTGCACCGATGAGTGGGGTCCGCCCGCTCGCCCTGGCGATGTGGAAGGGGTTCATCCGCGACCGGATGACCCTCTTCTTCACGATCCTGTTCCCGCTGATGTTCCTGTTCCTCTTCGGCGCCATCTTCGCCGACCCGGCCCAGCCCCGGTCCGAGATCGACGTCGTCGGTCGCTCCGACCTCATCGACTCGCTGCCCGACGATGCCCGGGCCGCCTTCGACGATGCCTTCGACGTGACCCGCACCGACGACCGGGACGAGGCGATCCGCAGGGTGCGCGAGGGCGATGCCGACGCCGCCCTGGAGCAGGACGGCGACCGTCTGGTCGTCCACTTCTCGCGCGCCGACCCCACCAAGGCGGCCGTGGTGCAGGGGACGCTCAGGGGCTTCGTCGACGCCGCCAACATCGCCGCCGCCGGGGTCGAGCCCCGCTACGCCCTCGACGCCCGCCAGGTCGAGGACTCCTCGCTCACGGGCATCCAGTTCGTCGCCCCCGGTCTCGTGGGGTGGGCGGTCGCCACCAGCGCCACCTTCGGCGCCGCCCTGACCCTCGTGACGTGGCGCCAGAGCGAGCTCCTCCGCCGGATCCGGATGACGCCGGTGCCCACGGCCTCGGTGGTGTCCGCCCGGGTGATGGTCACGATGATCGTCGCCCTGGCCCAGCTGGCGATCTTCATCGGACTGGCCGCGCTCGTCTTCGACCTACAGCTCACCGGCTCCTGGTACATGGCCGTGCCGCTCGTCATGGCGGGCACGCTCACCTTCATGGCGATCGGGCTCCTCTGTGGCTCCGTGGCCCGCACCAGCGAGGGCGCCTCGGGCCTGGCCAACCTGATCGTCCTCCCGATGGCGTTCCTGTCGGGATCGTTCATCCCGCTCGACATCGGCCCCGACTGGCTGCGGACCGTGTCCCACGCCTTCCCCCTGCGCTACCTGAACGAGGGGATGCTCGACGTCATGGTGCGGGGCCAGGGACCCGACGCCGTGCTGGCGCCCATCGCCGTGCTGCTGGGTGCGGCGGCCGTCATCACCGCCATCGCCACCCGCTGGTTCCGCTGGGACAAGGCCTGACCGTCCGCCTGCGCTCCGGCGCCAGCCGGCTGAACTCCGGCGCGGGCTGGGGCTGACGCCGATACGGTCGTCAGCCGTGCTCCCCGACGACATCGGCCACATGGTCGACGTCGGAGCTCCCGCCGTGTCCCCCGACGGCCGCATGGTCGCCTGGACGGTGAGGCGCACCGACCTCGACGCCAATCGCTACCGCTCAGCCGTCTGGCTGGCCCCGGCCGACGGCTCCCGGCCGCCCCGCCCGGTCACCGCCGGCACCGAGGGCGACGGCGAACCGGCCTGGTCGCCCGACGGCCGCGTGCTGGCCTTCACCAGCGGGCGGGAGAAGGAGGGGGACGAGAAGCGCTCGACCCTGCACCTGCTCCCGGTCGACGGCCCCGGCGAGGTCGTGACCCTGACCTCCCAGCCCGAGGGGATCAGCCAGCTGGAGTGGTCGCCCGACGGCACCCGCATCGCCTTCGCCTGCCGTCAGCGCACCGGTCGCTTCGACGAGGGCAAGGACGACGCCGCCCGCCCGCCGCGGGAGGTCTCACGCCTCTTGAGCACGCTCGACGGCGAGGGCTGGATCGTCGACCGCCCCACCCGGATCTGGGTCGTGCCCGTCGACGGCTCGGCCCCCGCCACGGTCGTCACCGGTGCCGCCCCCGAGGGGGGTGGGCTCGAAGGCGACGCCCAGGGCGACCACGGCAGCCCGGCCTGGTCACCCGACAGCACGCGCCTCGCCTTCGCCGGCGGCCTCGTGCCCGACTTCGATCTCGACCAGCGGGCCGGCATCTACGCCGCCGAGGTCGGGGCCGGGATCCCGGTCGAGCTCCCGACGGTCACCCCGATCGCCGTGAGCGACGTCGCCTGGAGCGGCCTGGCCTGGTCGCCCGACGGCAGCCGCATCGCCGCCCTCGAGGAGCGCATCCTCGAGGCCCCGTGGAACTCCCGCCTGGCCGTCGTCGACGTGGCCACCGGCGACGTCACCTTCCCGGCGGCCGGCCTCGACCGCACCCAGGCGCCGTACCCCGGCGCCCGGGCCCCGGTGTGGGACGGCGACGACCTGATCTTCAACGCCGAGGACCACGGCGTCGTCCCCGTGTACCGGGTGCCGGCGGCGGGGGGCGACCCCACCGTGGTGGCCGGCGACGACGGCTGCGTCCTCGCCGCGTGGGACCTCGCCGGTGGCACCCTCGCCGCCAACCGGTCCGACATGGCGACCTTGTCGGAGATCCACGTCTGGGACGCCGACGGCGCCGAGCGCCGGATCAGCCGCCACACCGACGCCTTCCACGCCCGCTGCCCGGCCCACCCCACCGAGCGGTTCACGGTGCCGTCCCCGGCCGGGGGCGACATCGACGTGTGGCTGGTGACACCCCGCGACCTCGACCGCGACCAGCGCCACCCCGTCCTGCTCAGCGTCCACGGCGGTCCCACCACCCAGTACGGCGAGCGCTGGTTCGACGAGTTCCAGCTGTGGGCCTCGGCGGGGTTCTGCGTCGTCTTCGCCAACCCCCACGGCTCGACCGGCCAGGACACCGCCTGGCTGCGCAACATCCGTTCACCCAAGGCGAAGATCGACCCCGGCCAGGGCTGGGGCGGCGACGATCACCGCGACGTCATCGCCGCCCTCGACGGCGCCCTGGAGCGCTTCGCCTTCCTCGACCCCGATCGGCTCGGCGTCCTGGGCGGCAGCTACGGCGGCTACATGACCAGCTGGATCGTGGGCCACACCGACCGCTTCTCGGCCGCCGTCAGCGAGCGGGCCGTCAACGACATGCTCACGCTGGAGACGACGTCGGACTGCATGGGGCTGTTCGGCGCCATGCTCGGCGTCGACCACCTCGACGACCCCGACGAGTTCCGGCGGATGTCGCCCATCACCCACGTGCGCGACATCACCACGCCGATGCTGCTCCTCCACTCCGACGAGGACTGGCGCTGCCCGTTCGAGCAGGCCGACAAGCTCTACCTGGCCCTGCGGAAGCTGGGGCAGGAGGTCGGCTACCACCGGTTCCCGGGCGAGGGCCACGAGCTGTCCCGCTCGGGCAGCCCCAAGCACCGGGTGCAGCGGGCCAACCTGATCATCGACTTCTTCCGGAAGCACCTCGTCCCCGAGGCCGACCCCGCCGAGTCGTGATCGACCCGATCGAGCCGACCGAGCCTTGGCCGGCCGACGCCACTGGTGTGCTGGAGCTGGCCGACGGGCGCCGGGTGCGGGGTCGGGGGGTGCGGGCCGGTGCGCCGGAGGGCCCCGAGCCGACCTTCGGGCTGTACCTCCTGGGCAAGCCCCCACCCGTCACGACGTGGGAGGCCCGCTGGGTGCGCTGGCCCGACTTCCGGCTGCCCCGCGATCCGGACGACGCCGTGGCTGCGCTGCGCGACGCCTTCGACCGGGCCGCCACCGGGCGGGTCGAGGTGGCCTGTGGCGGGGGCGCCGGCCGGACGGGCACGGCGCTGGCCTGCCTGGCGGTGCTCGCCGGCACCCCGCCCGACGACGCCGTCGCCTTCGTGCGCGCCGGCTACCGCAGCCGCGCCGTCGAGACCCCCGCCCAACGCCGCTTCGTCACCCGCTTCCGGCCCTGAGGATCGGAGCTTTGGACTGACCTGGCCGAATGCGGCGTGGTCTCGTACAAAGCTCGGGGTGGTCAGGGTGCCGCCGCCGACCCGAACGGGCTAGTTGGCGAGGCGGTCTTGGTGGCGGTGGGCCCAGGCGGCGGCCTCGGTGCGCCGGGAGACGCCCAGCTTGGCCAGGATGTTCGACACGTGGACGCCCGCGGTGCGGGGCGAGATGTAGAGCCGCTCGGCCAGCTCGCCGTTCGAGAGCCCCTCGGCCACCAGGGCCAGCACCTCGCGCTCGCGGGGGGTCAGCGACTCGACCCCGGTGGCGTCGTCGGTCGGCGCCCCGCCCAGACGGCGCTGGAGAGCGTCGAGCTGCTGTTGGCGGTAGCCCGGCCACCGGGCCAGCAGCGTCCGGGCGATCTCGGCGTGGGGCTTGGCCTCCGGCGCCCGGCCCAGGGCGAGGAGGGCGCGGGCGGCGGCCATGTGGTCGGTGGCCCGCTGCCCGGCCGACAGCGTGAGCTCGGAGTCGGGGATGCCGATGACCTCCTCGAGCTGGGCCAGGGCTTCGGCGTTGCGCCCCTCGGCCAGGTCGATGTGGGCCTCGAGCCGGGCGCGGCCGAGGGCGAGG
>DATHEV010000001.1:0-2176 GCA_035318405.1 Iamia sp. | reverse complement strand
GCATGTAGCCGGTCTGGTTGATCTGCGCCATGGCCGCATCGACCAGCGGGTGCTCGCCGGGATCCGCCAGCGCAGCCGCCAGCTCGGCCATCAGCGGCCGCGCCTCCTCGATCGGCGGGCCCTCGTACACGACCTCGCCGTCGGACTCGCGGTGGATCCAGATCGCTCCCGGTCGGTAGAGGCCCGGGTTCTTCGTGAGGTCGTACCGCAGCATCATGAAGTGCAGGGACCGCAGCAGGGTCTCGTCGACCACCGGCTGCTCGTCCTGGCGGGAGAGCTGGAGGACGTAGGTCATGGCGTCGCGGTAGCCCCGCAGTGCCTCACGAGTCTCGGCCGGGGCGTCGAGCGGCTCCTCGTCCTCCATCGCCGCGACGACGTCGTCGAGGGTCGCGTGGTAGCCCTCGATGCTGTTCGACCCCTGGATCGAGCGGGCCTGGGTCAGGCGCCGGAGCGACCCCGACCAGCGGCGCGGCTCGGCCACCCGCCAGCGCAGGTCCTCCTGGGCGGCGGCGATCATCTCGAGCACCTCGAGCTCGACGTCGAGGGCCGGTGGCCGGAACAGCATGAGGGAATGATAGATACTTTCTGTCATTTCGTCCTGCGGGTTCGGCTGTGGTCAGGAGAACCCGGTCTGGCGGAGGGTGAGGCTGAGGCGGCCGGGGGGGAGGTCGATCGAGGGGCCGGTGCCGGGGACGGTCTTGGGGACGCCGTGGTAGATGCGGCGGTTGCGGCCGCCGAAGACGAGGAGGTCGCCGGACTCGAGCCGGACGTCGGTGAACGGGCCGGTGCGCCGGTCGGTGCCGGCCAGGCGGAAGATGCAGGCGTCGCCCAGGCTGATGGTGACCACCGGGGCGTCCGACGGCTCCTCGCCGTCCTGGTGCAGTCCGAGCCGGGCGCCGGGGGCGTAGAGGTTCACGATGGCGGCGTCGGGCTCGTACCGGTCGGCACCGGGCACGCCCGTCTCGACCGCGGCTCGCTGCGCCAGCGCCGCCAGAGGACGAGGCAGAGGCTTGACCGGCGCACCGTCGGTGTCGTCGGCGGTGCGGGAGTAGGCGTAGGGCTGCCAGTGCCAGCCCAGGCAGACCGACTGGACCGTCATCAGGTGGCCGGTCGGCACCCGCGGGTGGCGGAGCCCCGCCGGCGGCTGCGCCCAGCGCCGGAAGTCCGCGACCAGCGCGGCCTGCGCGTCCCGCGAGAGCCATCCCGGGATGTGCACCACGTCGGGCAGGACGGTGCGGGCCGGACCTCGCTCAGCCTCGACGGGCAGGTCGAGGCCCAGCTGCGTGCCCGTCGCCGCCCCCGACAGGGGCAGGGTCGTCGGCACGCCGCCGAGCCGGCTGGTGCGTGATGTCGTCGTCGCCGATCCCATGCCCTGTCAACGCTACGGGCGCCTCGGATGTGAGGTGCGCCGTCGAGGACGCAGCGTCGCGGATCGTCGACCGCATGATGTCGAGGCTGGTCAGCACCATGTACTGGGTCCAGGCGAGGACGCCGAGGAGCTTGGCGCTGTCCTCGAGGAACAGCCCGACGCCCGAGTCCGGTGCCGTCAGCCCGTCGAGGACCAGCGAGGCGCCGAAGCCGGTCAGGGCGCCGACCAGGATCACCCACCGGGTGCGGGCGATGTCGGCGGCGTAGCGGACGAGCCACACCACCGCCGGCAGCACGATCACCAGCTGGCGGATGCCCTTGGGCAGCCCCATGAACCGGAGGAGGTCGGCGTGCAGCTGGAAGAGGTCGTCGGCGAGCAGGACGACGCTGACCGCCGCGCCCGCCCGCAGGAACCGGGATGCGGTGGGCCGTCCCGTCTGGGCGGCCACCCAGCCGCCCCACAGGGCGGTGACCGTGGCGGAGGCCCACCCCAGCACCCCGAGGTCGCTGAGCACGCCGGTGTACCAGGGCTCGCCCGAGAGGAAGGCGGGGTCGAGGAACAGCTGCTCGACGGCGACCGAGCGCTGGGCGGCGACGATGCCCAGGAGCGATCCCCCCGCCGCCCACATGGCCAGGAGCGGCGTCACCGACGGGATCTGATCCCGGAGCGCGCGGCGGCGTCGGCGTTCGGCCATCGCCCCCCATCGGCACGGGTCCGGCAGGCCTGAGCCGGCCGGAACATCGGGTGACGGGCGTGACGTTCCCATCGAGTGGGAATCGCCGGCCCGCTCCGTAGGTTGTGGCTTGC